>CAYJOG010000587.1:0-1994 GCA_964371695.1 uncultured bacterium | reverse complement strand
GGGTGAGGTAGAGCAGCAGGCCCGCACCGAAAAACACCAGCCCCGCCAGCACCGCCGGGTTGGTGAACACGTCCACCAGCAGGCCGGGGCCTTTGCCAAAATCCAGCGCGCCAATCTGCTGGGTGCCCAGCTTGAGCAGAATCTGCCCCGCCACCGGCACCAGCACCCCCACCCCCAGCACCAGCAGCTTGCCCCACAGGGGCTCCACGAGTTTTTGGAGGGGAGATTTTTCGGGGGGGGCGGATGGGGCAGGCAAGGTCAGTTCCGGGTTACGGAATGTCTGGGGGGATTTTTCATCCCACTGCCGCAGTGGCCTCTTGCAGGGTGCCGTGGTATTCAATGACCCCATCTCTATCGACATATTCCAGAATTTTTCGCACCCTTTCCTTCACACCCACGGCCAGCACCCGGCCCCCCTTGCGGCTGAGCCGCATGCAGGCCACCAGAATGCCTCCCACCCCCGCGCTGTCTACAAACCGCACCATGTGAAAGTCCAGAATCACCACCGAGCCTTCTTTCTCAGAAAGTTCCTCCATCTTCTCTTTGAGCGGGGCCACGTTGAAAAAACTGATGGTCTCGCTCTGGAAGGTGATGAGCGTGTGGCTGGTTTCTTCCTGAATCGTGAGTGCGTCCATGGGTCAGGGGCCTCCTTGTGGCCTGCGGGCTTTGGCAAGAGCAAACGTGTTTTCGAGCAGGCAGGCCACGGTGAGCGGCCCCACCCCGCCGGGCACGGGCGTGATGAAGGCAGCGGTTTCCCTGGCGTTGTCAAAATCCACGTCGCCCACCAGTTTACCATCCACGCGGTTAATCCCAACGTCCACCACCACGGGGTGGCGGTCTTTGTTCAGCCAGTCGGCCTTGACCAGACGGGGCGACCCCACGGCGGCCACCACAATGTCCGCCATCCGGCACAGGCCCGGCAGGTCGGGTGTGCGGCTGTGGGCCAGGGTGACGGTGGCGTGGGCGTGGGTGAGCAGCGTGGCCATGGGTTTGCCCACAATCAGGCTGCGGCCAATCACCACGGCGTGTTTGCCCGCCGGGTTGATGCCGTATTTTTCCAGCAGGTGCATCACCCCCAGGGGGGTGCAGGGCACGGTGATGGGTCGGTTCTGCATCAGGCGGCCCAGGCACAGGGGGTGAAAACCGTCCGCGTCCTTTTCCGGGGGAATCAGCGAGAGCACGTCCTGCTCGCTCAGGTGACCGGGCAGGGGCAACTGCACCAGAATGCCGTCCACCGCGCCGTCTTCGGAAAGCTCCACCAATACGTCCCGCAGGCGGCCTTCGCTCACGTCGCCCGGCAGGTCGCGGTGAAAACTTTTCATGCCCACCGCAGCCAGGGCTTTTTCTTTGCTGGCCACATAGGCCTTGCTGGCGGGGTTCTCGCCCACCAGCACCACGGCCAGCCCTGGCGCGTGACCGGTGGCCTGGGTGTAGTCACTGACTTCGGCCCGCAGGCGGTGTTTGATTTCCGCCGCCAGGGCTTTGCCGTCCATGAGCGTGGCGCTCACGGGGCGGTTTCCTTTTCGCGGGCCACCTGCCCCAGCAGGCCGTTGATGAAGGCCGGGCTGTTGTCGTCGCCAAACTTTTTGGCCAGCAGCACGGCTTCGCTGATGCAGACGCTCACCGGCGTGCCGCCGTGGTTCATTTCATAAAGAGCCAGCCGCAGCAGGTGTTTGTCCACGCTCAGCAGACGGTCAAAATCCCAGTTCACCAGATGGGCGCGGATGATTTCATCAGACTCTGTCTGATGCTCCAGCGTGCCCAGCACCAGATCGCAGACAAACCGCACGGCGGGTCCGTCGTCGGGCTGGTTGTGTTCTTCCTTCCACTCCTGCAAAACCTGACGGGCGGGGCACTGGCCCTCCCACACCTGAAAAAGTATGGCGAAAGACTGCTCACGCAACTGGTGACGGTTGAGGGTGGATTTCACCGGTTGTCCCAAAAATCCTTCAGGCGGCGTTTGAACTCCGGCACCTGCACGGCATAGGCCAGAC
>CAYJOG010000586.1:0-2010 GCA_964371695.1 uncultured bacterium | reverse complement strand
TCATGGGGGTGGACCAGACCACGGCGGTGCTGATGTGGTGCTGGTGCAGCAGCGTCCTGGCCCGGCGGGTGGAAATGGCGCGGGCGTCGCGCCCCAGCCAGCGGCCATCCAGGGGCGAGAGGACGTGGGATTTGAGAAAAACGTAGGGATAAGGCCCCCCCAGTTGGGCGCGGCGGGTGAGCCAGGGCATCTGCCCCACCATATATGTGCCGTAATACTTCTCGGCGGGGCCGGTGTGGTCCCATCCGCCGCTGTCTTCCAGCAGCAGTCCGCCGCCACGGGTCAGCAGGGTGTTGGTTTTCTCCACCAGCGCCACGGCGGCCTGGGGCACACCGGACACAATGGGTTTGTTTTTGAAAAAGTCGAAAAATGAGGGCAACACAATCCCCAGCACCGCCACGCCGCACAGGCCAGCGGCCAGCAGGGGTGGGGCGGTGGGCGTGGGCGGGCTTGTTGTCGGCATTACAGGAGTAGCGGCGGTGTCCTCACCGCGCCTGCTCAAAAGGGGTGGACAAACAAGGGGTTTTTCCATCAGCACCAGGGCAAACAGATACAGCCCCAGAAACTGCCAATGCACAAGGTAGCGGTAGTGGTTGAGTGTGGCCCCTATCTGGCTGGGGCCGTCAAAACCCAGCAGCCCCCCAAAAACCGTGAACAGCCCCAGCAGCACCCAGGCTACCGAAAGGGCGCGGTGGGTCGCCCCCATGGGCCATCCGCGCCAGACACCCCAGGCCCCCAGCATCAGGCTGGAGAAATAAAGGAGCGTGGTGCCCCACAGGCCCTGCAACTCGCCGGTGAGATAGGTTTTGGTGGAGGTGAAGTGGTCTTTGACAAACCGCAGGGGCGGCTCCACCCAAAACGGCGCGTCGGGCCGCAGGGTTTTGTGGGGCCAGGCCCACAGCAGGCCCTTGATCCAGAACCAGTTGACCGCCAGGGTGACCAGGGCGGCCACCAGCAGGCCCAGCAACAGCCGCCCTCTGTCTTTAGAGGTCAGCAGCCCCCCCCCCGCCAGCGCCCCCATGATCACCACCATGGTTTTGTGTACCCAAAAACCAAGCGCCACAGCAAAAACAAGGTGAAACCAGCGTTCCGGGTCGGGTTTCTCCAGCACCCGCACCCACAGCAAGGTCACCAGCACGCTCACGGTCACCAGCAGGGCGGCGGTGGTCATGCCCGCCCACAAAAACAGCGCGGGCAAACCGGCGCGGAAAAGCGCCAGACCCAGCAGCGTGAGGGCCAGCGCAGGGGGGCTTTGGGGTGTCGTGGCCCTTATCACGCTGAACCAGGCTGCGGCGAAACCAAAAACACCCAGCCAGAAGGCCCCCTCCAGAATCTGCCCCAGACCCAGGCTGGGCAGCGCCACCGCCAGGGTTTGCAGAAAAACATTGCTGTTCCAGATGAAACTGAGGGGGTAACCACCGTTGATGAACACGTCCGGGCCATAAAGCTGGCCCGTGGCGGCGAACAAATCACGGGCCATCTGCATTTGATACGTCAGCACGCTGAAGTCATAGACCAGCGGCCCGGTGAGGGGGGCATACCCCGCAGGCAGGTTGTGTAGCCATGTCCCCCGCCACAAAAGGGCCTGAAACAGCAGGGTGAGACCCAGGCCGACCAGCGCCGTGAGCCAGGCCGGAAGCCCTTTCGCCTGCTGCTCAGGAGCCATGACGAAACATTAACAGGGTGTGGAGACACACACTCTCGAAAATCCCTCCTGCCCCGGCGTCATTCCCCTGAAAAGGCGGAAGCAAGAGGTTGGAAGTTGGTGAAAGAAGAGAACCTGCCCCGCTTGCCGTCATTCCCGCGAAAGCGGGAATCCAGTGAAATATAAGCAAAAAACCAGTTCTGGTGGGGCAGGCGTCTTGCCCATAGGGCAAATTCATATTTGACGTAGACAAAGGGCAGGGCCAGTCCTTATGGCTTGGGCCAGCGAAACCCCAGGAACCATCCTCATTTGGACTATTCATTCCTGAATCAAAAAGGGGGGTTTTTATTTGTGGTGTCCAGCCC
>CAYJOG010000585.1:0-2012 GCA_964371695.1 uncultured bacterium | reverse complement strand
ACCAACATCGACGCCACCGTTGTGGTGGAATAACGAACTGTCCTTCGCGAAAAGACCTGCGGATAATGGCGGTTGCGGGAGCCGTCCGCCGCCGAAGGTGTTGTTTCACTCGCCGCTGATGGCGTCGAAATAATCCCGCACGGTGTCTTCTTCGCCGGGGGGAATGGGGGCGTGGTCCAGGGCTTCTTCTACATTGCGGCCAGGGGGCACCACGGCGTCGCTGGGGGCTACGGACCATTCCTCGTCGCGGATGGGGGCCTCGGTGGGCAGATAACCCTTGTCCGGCCCTTCGCCCTTGCGGCCTTTCACGCGGGTGGCAGTGCCCCGGCGGGCCACCTTTACGCTTTTGTAAAGCCGCACATAGGCCTCGCGCCACTCAGGTTTGAAGCCGTCAAACTGTCGTCCGTCAAAACCATTGCGCCGACGGGTTTGCTGACCTTTCTGCGCCTGATTGGTGGTGCCTCGCCCGGCGTCGCCCGCCTGGGGTGGGCCACCTCCCGCCGCGCCGCCAGCCCGGCGCACACCGCCACCCTGTGATCCCTGTCCCTGGCCGCCGCCACCCTGTTGACCGCCTTGACCTTGGCCCTGACCACCGCCCTGTTGACCCTCTTGCCCCTGCTGGCCACCCTGCTGATTTTTTCCGCCTCCCTGTTGGCCTTGATTGCCTTGTTGACCTTGACCGCCAGACTGCCCGCCCTGTTGGCCCTGTCCCCCTTGCTGATTTTTTCCGCCGCCTTGTTGGCCCTGATTTCCTCCGGCGGTCTGCTCACCCTTTTGGCCGCCCGCGCCCTGATTCTGGGCCTGATTGTTTCCGGCCTGGCCGTCGGGCCGCCACTTGTCCAGAGATTGCTCGGCGTCTTCCAGGGTTTTGGCCCAATCACGGCCCTGCTGGTCTTCCTGCATTTTCTGGCGTAGTTCCTCTTGCAGGTCCCGCTGATTTTTGGGCGGCTTGTCCAGGCCCAGTTCATCCTGAAAGGTCTTGGACTGCTCGCGGGAAAAAGGCTGGTGCTGGTTTTTGGGCAGGGGGGGGACCGCGCCGGAAAAGTTTTTTTGTCGCCGGGCGGCGTCCTGCAAAAACTCCTCCATTTGTTTGCGCTGGTCGCTGGCGGTTTTGCCTGCTTCTTCAAGCTGACGCGCCAGTTTGCGGCGGGCGGCGGCTTGGGGGTCATTCTCGATATTTTTCAGCCAGTCCTGACGGTTTTTGAGGCCGGAGCGGGCTTTTTCCAGTTCTCGCAGGGCCTGGGAGCGGCTCATCTTGCCCTCTTGCAGGCGGCGGGCCAGTTCCAGCAGTCGGCGTTGTTCCCGCAGACGCTCCTGCCGCAGTCGGGGATTTTTGTCCAGTTGTCTGTTGTTCAGTTTTTGCGCAGCGGCGCGGGCGGCAGCGGCAAGTTGTTTCTGGCTCTGGGCGCTCAGGGCTTCGTCGTTTTTCTTTTGGGCCAGCAGGGGTTTGGGGGGCAGCGCCCACACCCGCGCGGGAAGCAGCAGGGCAACCAGCAGGCTGCCCCGCCAGCGCCACGAGGGCGGCGTGTCAAAGAACCCCACCGGCGGCTCGGTGGGCAGGTGATCCTGCAACTGCTGTTGAATGGTGGGTAAAAAGGGGTGATCGGGCTGTTTGCGGGTCAGGTCCACCACGGTGCTGAGGCGGTCTTCCAGCCCCAGGCGTTGATCCAGCCACGAGGAAACCCGCAACTCGGAGGTGTCCATTTTTCGGAATCGCCGGGCCACCGGCAGCCACACCGCCAGTGTGCCCAGAAGGGCCAGCAGAAAACCCGCCGCTCCATGGCCAGTGCCCCAACCCAGCGCCAGACCCATTCCTCCCGCCAGCAGGGGCACGGGATAAAAACGGTCCAGCAGCGGCGTGACAAGCAGGCGGCGGAACTGCCGTTTGCCCAGCCTGAGCCAGGGGGTGAGGGTTGGGGGCAGGGGGGCGCTCATGTCATTGCTGTCAGGTTTTCCCGTAGCCCCGGCGTCTCGCCGGGAGAATGAAAACCGCCGCAGGCGGCACAAAATAG
>CAYJOG010000584.1:0-2018 GCA_964371695.1 uncultured bacterium | reverse complement strand
CATCAATATGCTGCCGCATTCCCAAAAGACCACCCGCGCCCATTACCCGGCGCTTCGCGCCACCCTCTCCCCGTAAAGGGGAGAGGGGAAAAAAGGCAGCATTTTTTATTTTGTTCACTGTTTTGCGCCCGTTTTTCACTTCTTCCTCAACGCACAATGTTTTCGCGCTGACCGGCGGGGGTGACCTTGGTGTCAGTGAGGGTTTGCAGCCATTGGTCCCGCAGGAGGTGTTTTACGTTCCGCAGGGGTTCGCAGAAATAAACCTTTTCGCCCGTGGCTTCGGGGCTGAACAGGGCTTCATACACCGATCTGGCCCACAGCCCGGCAAACGCCTCCTGCTCCTCACCGGTGAGCGCGCGGGTATCCTGGGCGAAGATCAGGTTGTTGAGGGGAATGGAATAGGGCAGTTCCTCTGGCTCGAACCGCACCCGCGCGCCATAACCACTTTGCCAGTGAATCACGTCAATGGTGTTGTAGTCAAAATCCTCCTGTTCGAACCACAATCGCCGCCGCCGCCGGTGATGCGGACCAAAACCCTTGAAGCCGTCTTCGCCGTGTGCGCCGAACACCAGAGAGAACACGCGCCCCAGCAGGCCGTTGCTCAGGTCGCGCTGCTGACCCCGCACCACCACCAGCAGGTCGTCGCGGCTGGGAACACCCTCCAGCAGTTCCGCCAGCGTGGCGGCAGCCAGGGCGCAGAGGCGGAACGCCGCAGCCACGTGGGGGTGAAACAGGTCGTCCTGCTTGAGCAGGTCACCCAGCCGCACCCGCACCGGTTCACCCACGGCCAGCAGGCCATACAGCTCCAGCAGCGGATCCCGCAGCACAATGGGCGGCAACTCGTAACACAGCGAAAGGACATCGTGGGGGTTCATGGCGATTTGCCCGTTCTGGGGCAGATGATATTCTCGCGCCTGCGCCATGCATCTGCCCGAAAAAGACCTCACTTCGCTTCAAGCCCATTTTGCCTTTGGCGAAAACTGGCGAGATTTTGTGAGCAGCGTAGACGAAACCCGCATCACCCAGGCCCGCCAAAGTCTGGCGCGGCTGATTCCCCAGAACGAAATGCAGGGGGCGCGGTTTGCCGACATCGGCTGTGGATCGGGCCTGTCCATGCTCAGCGCCCTGGGGCTGGGGGCGGCCCACGCCAAGGGGGTAGACCTGGACCCCAACTCGCTGGCGGCGACCCAGGCGCTGCTGGGAGCCTACGGGGCAGGGCGATCGTGGGCGGTGACAGAGCGCAGCGTGTTTGACCTGAGCACCGATGACCTGGACGGAGCGAACGTGATTTACAGTTGGGGCGTGCTGCACCACACCGGCGACATGTGGCGCGCCGTGATGCACCTGGCCAGCCTGACACCCCCCGGCGGCCAACTCGTGCTGGCGCTTTATCACCGCACACCCACGTGTGAATTCTGGAAGGTGGAAAAAAAGCTCTACAGCCGTGCGCCCCGCTGGTTGCAGGGCCTGATGGCGCTGGTGTTCAAGTTGGCCTATGTGCTGGGTCTGGTGCTGAGTGGCCGCAACCCCATGGCTTATCTGCGGGGTTATGGCCAGGAGCGGGGCATGAGTTGGAAACACGACGTACACGACTGGCTGGGGGGTTACCCCTATGAGTCTGTCAGCCCCCAGGAACTGCACGACCGGCTGGAGGCCGCAGGCTTTGAACTGGTGCGGGAAAAAATCGTGACCCCCAGGGCGGCGGGCCTGTTTGGCGTGGGCTGCGACGAATACGTATTCCGCAAAAAGGCGTGAGAGCCTGTTTTAGTTCGTTTTGCGTAAGTTTATGCACGAATTTTCGCTTTGTCGTGCCCGTCACCCGAACAACAGAACGCCATCTACCCCCTCTCCCCTACTGGGGAGAGGGTTGGGGTGAGGGGTTTATAAAAAAGCAAAAACCATTGCTTTTGGGGCTTTCACTCATATTTAGAGCATTTTCAGAGTAGCTGTGGACGCAATAAGCGCTTTTTTTCTTGCCCTCTCCCTGAGGGAGAGGGCAGCCGAAGGTTGAGCGAAGC
>CAYJOG010000583.1:0-2024 GCA_964371695.1 uncultured bacterium | reverse complement strand
AAACCTCAGTGTTTTCAACACTTCGGCTTTTGGGGCGGGACATCCATGTCCCGCAGGAGCTTGTTTCTATTGCACCATGGTTCAAATGGCGCAATTCAGAAGCAGGCTCTCAGGAATTAAGAATGCGGGAAGATTAGTCGCAAAACGAGGCTTCTGTCACGGTTCAACCGGCTGCCGTCATTCCCGCGCAAGCGGAAATTCAATAAAACAACAAAAAACACCACCCAGAGGGTAGCCCCAGCGTCCACGCCGGGAGAAAAAAAACGCCGAAGGCGTCACCAAACAGGGTTTTTTCAGGGAAATATGAAGAGAAAATTGAATGGTGGGCGCCTGCGGCGCGGCCAATACTCCCGGCGTGGACGCCGGGGCTACGTCAAAACTCTTTTAATCCCGTCGCACCCCCTCAGCGCCTGCTTTTTTCCGCCCCGGCCTGGGTTATCATGTGCCCCGTCCCCAGGCGGGCCGCTTTTTACTATGTTTTCCCCCACATCAACAGAGGATGGGAGTTTTCCATGACCCGATTGCGCGTAATCTGCCGTGCCCTGCTTGTGCTGGCCCTGTTGCCAGCCCTGGCGATGGCCGCAGAAAAAATCAAAGTCACCGACATACAGGTGAAAGGCAACAAGGAAATTGAAAAGAAAGTGGTGGTGGAAGCCATCAAGAGCCGCGTGGGTGATGAAATGCTCTCTGACACCCTCAAGGAAGACATCGAGGCGCTTTTTTCCCTGGGTTATTTCGCCGACGTGAAAGCCAATCTGGAAAGTTATCAGGGCGGGGCGCGGGTGGTGTTTTCGGTGGTGGAAAACCCGGTGGTGAAGACCATCGAAATGAAAGGTTTTGCCCGGGCCAAAAAAGAAGACCTGCTGAAACTGATGAAAACCCGCGAGGGGCGCATTCTCAACAACACCCAGCTCAAGGCCGACGTGGAAGCCATCGAGCGGTATTACCAGGACACCCTGCGCAACAAGGCCGCCCGCATGGCCGACGTGGAAGTCACCCCCGATGGTGTGCTCAAGCTCACCTTCAGCGAAGGCGTGATCGAGGAAGTCCGCGTCACCGGCAACTCCAAAACCAAAGCCAATGTGGTGCTGCGCGAAATGGAAACCCGCGAGGGCGAGGTGTTTGAAAGCGAAAAACTGCAAAAAGACCTGCGCAACATCTACAACCTGGGCTTTTTTGAAGACGTGAAAACCGACTTCAAACCCGGCACCGTGCCCGGCAACATCGTGCTGGAAATTCAGGTGGAAGAAGCCAAAACCGGCAGCGCCGGGTTTGGTGCGGGTTATAGCAGCACCGGCGGCCTGCTGGGGTTTTTGGAGCTTCAGGAGCGGAACTTTCGCGGCAAGGGCCAGCGTGCCAGCACCAAGGTGAGTTTTGGCGGCGGCGACACCAGCTTTGACCTGAACTATTACGAACCCTGGCTGGACAACAAACGCACCAGCGGCGGCGTCAATCTGGTGAACAACAAGGAAGACCGCATTTTTGACAACAAGGACGTGACCGTGAAACGCGTGGGTGGCGCACTCACCTTTGGCCGGCCCATCGGCGGCATTTATTCCGACACCCGCGTGAGCGTGACGCTGAAAAGCGAAGACGTGGACGTGCGCAGCGACGACCCGGTTTTTGACGTCATCAAGGGCCTCACCAACTCGGTGGGCTTCATGGCGGTGCGCGACGGGCGCGACAACTTCTCGGAGACCACCAAAGGCTCGCGGGCGCAGCTCAACGCCGACGTGGTGGGCGGCCTGGTGGGCGGCGACTTTGACTTTCAGAAATACAACCTGGACCTGCGCTCCTATCGCAAGCTGGGCAAAAAAGGTGTGCTGGCCTTAAGGGGCCGGGCCGCCGCCGCCACGGGCCAGGTGCCCCGGTTTGAGTTCTATGACCTGGGTGGCGTGAGCAGCCTGCGGGGATATGAAGAAAGCGAGTTTCAGGGCACCAAGCTGCTGCTGGCCAACCTGGAATACCGTCTGCCCCTGGGCGGCAACCTGGGGGGCGTGGCTTTTGTGGACTCCGGCAAAGCC
>CAYJOG010000582.1:0-2031 GCA_964371695.1 uncultured bacterium | reverse complement strand
GCCCCAGTCCGAGACGGTTTGGCGGCAGGCAAACAAATATCATGTGCCGCGCATCTGTTTCATCAACAAGATGGACCGCACCGGCGCGGATTTTTTCAACGTGATTCAAAAAATGCGCGACCGCCTGAACTGCAAGGCCCTGCCGCTGCACATTCCCATCGGGGCCGAAGAAAATTATCAGGGCCATGTGGATGTGGTGAGCCAGAAGGCCTATTACTTCACCGAGGTGAAGGATGGCTCGGAGTTCCGGCTGGAAGAACCTCCCGCAGATTTGAAGGACAAGCTCGCCGAGATGCGCGAGAACCTGCTGGACGTGCTTTCTCAAAACGACGACACGATCATGGAAAAAGCCCTGGAGGGCGCTGAGATCACTGAAGAAGAACTCAACCGCGCCATCCGCGCCCAGACCATTGCGGGCGACATTGTGCCCGTCATCTGCGGCACGGCCTTCAAAAACAAGGGTGTGCAGACACTGCTGGACGCCATTGTGGCGTACCTCCCCAGCCCGCTGGACATTCCCCCGGTGACGGGCATTGACCCCAAAACCGAGCAGTCGGTGGAGCGCAAGGCTGACGACAACGAGCCGTTGGCGGCCTTGGCCTTCAAAGTGGCGACGGATCCCTTCGCGGGCCGCCTCACTTATGTGCGGGTTTACTCCGGCAAACTGACCAGTTCCACTTACGTGCTCAATACCACCTCTGGCGATCAGGAGCGCGTGGCGCGCCTGCTGCGCATGCATGCCAACAAGCGTGAAGACGTGGATTCTCTGGGCGCTGGCGAACTGGGTGCGGTGATCGGCCTGAAGGGCACTTTTACCGGCCACACACTCTGTTCAAAAGAGCAGCCGATCATCCTGGAGAGAATCACGTTTCCCGAGCCGGTCGTCAGTGTGGCCATCGAGCCGAAAACCAAGGACGACCAGGAAAAAATGTCCACTGCCCTGCAGAAGCTGGCCGAAGAAGATCCCACCTTCCAGATGCGGGTGGATCACGAAACCGGCGAAACCATCATCAGCGGCATGGGCGAGCTTCACCTGGAAATCATCGTGGATCGCATGATGCGCGAGTTCAAGGTGCAGGCCAACGTGGGCAAGCCCCAGGTGACTTACCGCGAAACCATTCGCAGCAGCAGCGACGCCGAGGGCAAGTACATCAAGCAGACCGGCGGCAAGGGGCAATACGGCCACGTCAAGGTGCAGTTGGAACCCACCGAAGCCGGCAAGGGCATCGAGTTCGAGAGCAAGATTGTGGGCGGTGCGGTGCCCAGGGAATATTTCAACGCGATTGAAAAAGGCATCCGCGAGGCCTGCGAGCGCGGCATCCTGGCCGGGTATCCGCTGATTGACGCCAAGTTCACGCTTTATGACGGCAGTTATCACGAAGTGGACTCCAACGAAATGGCGTTCAAGATCGCCGGGTCCATGGCGGCGCAAGAGGCCGTGAAGCGCGCCAAGCCGGTGCTGCTGGAGCCCATCATGAAAGTGGAAGTGGTGACGCCGGAAGATTACATGGGCGACATCATCGGCAACCTGAACAGCCGCCGCGGCCAGATTCAGAACATGGAGCGTGGCGCGGATGGCAACCAGGTGGTGCTGGCCCATGTGCCCGCCAAGGAAATGTTCGGTTATGTCACCGACCTGCGCAGCCGCTCACAGGGCCGCGCCACTTACAGCATGGAATTCCTGAAATTTGAAGACGCGCCCAAAAGTGTGCTTGAAGAAGCCAAAAAGTCCTGATTCTTACCCCATCACGAAAAGGAGCCGCCCGCCATGGCCAGAGAGAAATTTGAACGGAACAAGCCCCACGTGAACGTGGGAACGATCGGACACGTCGATCACGGAAAGACGTCGCTCACCGCCGCGATCACCAAGGTGCTTGCCGAAACCGGCGGGGCCAAGTTTGTGGCCTATGACGAAATCGACAAGGCCCCCGAAGAGCGCGAGCGCGGCATCACCATCAGCACCGCCCACGTGGAATATGAAACCGCCAACCGCCACTACGCCCACGTGGACTGCCCCGGCCACGCCGACTA
>CAYJOG010000581.1:0-2036 GCA_964371695.1 uncultured bacterium | reverse complement strand
CCTTTTTGTTGACGCCTCCGGGTTTTTTTTTTACCCCCGGCGGGACGCCGGGGCTACCAATAAACCGGACAGCAATGGGCGTCGCGCCTTCTCCATTGAAACACGTTTCAATCACGGCCCGGCCGGGCCGGTGTGCCACAGGGGGTCGCGCTCAAACACCCAGCCCCGGTGACGTCCCCGCCAGGGAGCGTGGCCATAACCAGAGAACACCCCCACCACCGCCGTGTCCACGCCGCCGGTCAGGTCCAGGCCGTCATAGAGGCAGCCGGTCTGCTGGCTTTGCACTTCAAAACTCTGGCCGCCATCCACCACCACACCGCAGGCGCTCACCAGACGGTAATAAGGCCGGGGACCATGACCAGGGGCCCGCTGCACCAGAAAACGCCCACGGGTCATGATGATTTCGGCGGCCTCCTGCGCACTGGGGCCGGGCAGGGGCCGCAGCAACAGTCGCGCCGCGCCCTTGATGGTGATGCGCGTGCCGTCTTTAAGCCGCAGCGTGGCCTTGGCCCCCGGCCCCAGCAGCAGCACTTCGCCGTCGTTCAACTGGTCCCCCAGAATGGCGTTCACTTCATAACCCGGCGCGTTCATCAGATTCACCGCGCCATACAGATAAACCACCTCGGCGGGCAGCACCTGAAAGGGCCGGGTATAAGACTCCGGCGCGGCCTGGGCGCGGGCCAAAAGCAGCCCCAGACACAACAGGCTCATTCCCCACAGGCGGCCCAGGCGCATGGGGGGATTGTAAGTGCCGGGGCGGTGGGCACAACAGAGGACGAGCTGCCGTCATTCCCGCGAAAGCGGGAATCCAGTCAGACACAAGAAAAAACCAGCTCTGGTGGGGCAGGCATCTTGCCTGCCCTTTTATATGAACGCAGGCAAGATGCCTGCGCCACCAGCAAGAAAACAGAAAAGGGTTTTTGGTTTTTGTTTTTGCCACAGGCGAGACGCCCGTGGCTACTGCCGCACCGCCTCCTGGGGAATGACGGTGGGGGAGCGAGGGAGGTGATATTCCTCTGACTCAGTTGCCCGTGGCCACGCCCACGGCGGCGGCGGCCACCACACCCAGCCACAACATGGACCGCGACCTGGCGTTTTTCTTCTCGGCGCGGGTCAGGCTTTCGTTCAGCGCCGTGATCTCGGCCTTGAGCCGGGCGTCGCGCTCGCGCATGTCATCAGCCATGTCGGCCAGATTGCCCTCCAGCTTTTTCATGCGCGTGTTGGTGTTGTCCATGAGTTTGGTCACGTCGCGCTCCAGCACTTCCTGACTCTCGCCGGTTTTCTGGCTGCTCACACCCAGTTGCTGCTGGGCGGTTTCAAGCTGTCCCAGGGCGGTTTTGACCTGGGTGAGCAATTGTTTGAGTTCGGCGGTGTCGCTACCGCCACCGCCGCCGGGGGCTGCCTTGAGTTTGTCCATCTCGGCCAGCAGTTTGGCCATGGCGCTGACAAAGGCATAGCGGCTCAGGGCCACGTCGCCCCGAAAGGTGCCGTCTTCAAACAACGCCATGAAGCCCTTGTCCACCAGTTCGCTGGCGGCCTGTTTGCTCCAGTGGCCGCCGGGAATGTCGCTGAGGGTGGCGGCGCGGGACTGGCCCAGCACCAGTGTGCTGCCCAGCGCGAGGGCGAAAACGGCGGTTTTGAAACGGGACATGGTGAGTGGCTCCTTGGTGTGTGCTCAGGGCTGGCCCAGACAATGACGGCCTGCTGCCCCCTGGCCCGGCGGTTGGATGACCTTATTATCCGACGTTGCCAGACCGCCTTGAACACAAATTTCAGGATTATGCGAAAGCACCTTGAAGTGCAGCCGCTGGATGCTGTCCGCGCCGTCAAAAGCCTGACTGCCTGACTTGAGGGTGAAGCTGGCCAATGCCTTGGACGCCTTCACGCCCCCTTTGACAGCAAAACCGGGCCAGAAACTGAGGGTGCCGTCACTCTGGCGCACAAAACGCAGCGTCTTGGGGTTCCAGGTCACCAGCACGTCGCCAGACCCCAGCCCCCGCATCCCTTCCAGCGCCACGTCCACAAAACCATAGGCC
>CAYJOG010000580.1:0-2042 GCA_964371695.1 uncultured bacterium | reverse complement strand
TTACCTGCCCCTTCGGGGCTTCCTCTCCCCATAAAGGGGAGAGGGGAAAAGTCGATGTTCGTTTCTGAATAGCCTCCATGACGGAAAGTCCCAGCACCCTGTTACACTTTTACCGTGAGCGCCCCGCAGGGTGACAGCCCCCAGGAAAACCCGCTTCTCCCCCAGGACCGCAGCACCCGGCGGGTGTTTCTCAAGCGCACGGCGGCGCTGGTGGTGTTGCTGGGGCTGGGGGGCGTGGGGCGGCATGTGCTGCGCCGCAGGGTAAAGCTGCCCGCCGGGCTGCATTACCTCGACGAACGCGAAGCCGAAACCCTGCTGCATCTGGCAGGCGTGATGTTGCCGCCAGAAGAGGGTTTTCCCACGCTCGAAGACGTGTCGATGCTTCAGCGGCTGGACGAAAAAATCGGTCATATCACCAGGGCCGAGCGCCGGGACCTCAAGAGCCTGCTCTATGCCTTTGAGGCATTTGCCGTGGTGATGGGTCCGGCGGCGGGAGTTTTCAGCAGTCTGAGCGAGGCCGAGCGGCATCGTTATGTCAAAGGCTGGATGAACAGTGGCCTGAAGGTGAAACGGGTGGGGTTTTCGGCGCTTAAACAACTGGTGTTCTATACCTACTACACCCACCCCCAAAGCTGGCCCGCGCTGGAATATGCCGGGCCGTGGGTGGGGCCAAAGGGCCTGTCTGAAAAGCGGGGCATGTGAAACATGGACCACTTTGAACAGGCCCTTGCAGGCCAGGGATGGCCTGCCCCTAAAGCCAAGACTTTGAAAAAGTTGAGGCTTTCGTCCGGCGAGGAGGCTTTGCCTCCGAAGGCGGTAAGTTTGATGTCAATTCTAAACCGAGACAGCGGGAAACCTGGTGAAAGGTGGCCAGTCTGCCAGAGAGGATTAAACCCAAGAGGAGGAAAAGAATTGGCATGAATTCATGGATGAATTCGCTCCGAACATCAAGGCCCCAACAGGGCCGCCGATGTTCGCGGCGCGAAGCTGGCTCTGCCTGCGCCGCGCCGGGCCGTAGCCGTTCAGGACGAACGGCTAGGCCGAATGGCCGATTCCAATTCCTGCTATCTGGAATTGGAATCGGCATGAAAAGTCAGCGACGGACTTTTCAAACAGACTCTCAGGGCCGGGGGGGCGAGCCATGATGCACAGCGCCAGCACCCTGCGGGGAGAAAAAACCTTCACCACCCAGGTGGCCATCATCGGCTCTGGCGCGGGGGGCAGCATGTTGGCCCGCGCCCTGATGCAAAAGGGTGTGGAGGTGCTGTTGCTGGAGCAGGGGGCCCATGTGCCCAGCAGCCGTTTCAACCAGCGCGAGGCCACCATGTATGACCTGCTTTATGAAGGCGGTGCGCGCACCGGGCCGAGTGATTTTTCCAGCGCCATTCTCTATGGCCGCGTGTTGGGGGGCAGCACGGTGCATTACATGGCCAACAGTTTTCGCCTGCCCGGTTTCAAGATGACACAGTGGCGCGAAAAACACGGCCTGGATTGGGTGAACGAAGACACACTGAATCCGCTTTATGAACAGGTGGAAGATTATCTGGGTGTGCATGACGCCACCGAGGCGGAACTCAACGAGAACAACCGCCTGATCCGCAAGGGCATCGAAAAACTGGGCTGGCACGGTCAGCCCGCCCGCCACGCACGGCGCAACTGCATCGGCGCGGGCACCTGCCTCATCGGCTGCCCCTACGACAAAAAACAGAGCCAACTGGTCACCAGCATTCCAGAGCTGGACGCCGCCGGTGTGCCCATTCTCACCGACACCCAGGTCACGCGGCTTTTTATCAGCGGCGCGCCGCCCCGCGTGAGCGGCCTCTTGGCCACGGTGCGTGACCCCGCCACCGGCAAGGCGGTGGGCAGTGTGCGGGTGCAAGCCCAGGTGGTGGTGCTGAGCATGGGGGGCGTGGGCAGCGCCGTGTTCGTGCAGAAAAACCGCCTGCTCAGACACAGCGCTCAGGCGGGCAAAAACTTTCAGGTCACTCCCCACCTGTTTGTGCTGGGTGAGTTTGACCACAAGGTGAACGGGGCCTATGGCC
>CAYJOG010000579.1:1825-2049 GCA_964371695.1 uncultured bacterium | reverse complement strand
GTGCAGGGGTTTGTGGGTGTGCTGGGCGAGCTGCTGAAGGCCCCCACCGAAACACTCGACGCCCTGGAGGCCGCCCTTGGGCCTCACCTGCAAACCGCTGTTTTTGAGACCCCCGAACAGGCCGCCGCCGCGCTCGACTGGCTGAACAAAGAGCAAAAGGGCCGGGCCATTTTGTGGGGTGGGGGCGCTGCCCCCGCCGCCGCGCTCCACGGCCAGTCATTGGC
>CAYJOG010000579.1:0-1815 GCA_964371695.1 uncultured bacterium | reverse complement strand
CCCGCCGGGTGCAGGCCCAGGCCGCGCTCACGCCCCTGCTGCACCGTCTGCTGGGTCAGGTGGTGCTGGTGGAAAATTTCACCGAAGACGACAGCCTCACACAAGTGAGCGCCCAGGGGCAGGTGCGCCAGCCCGGCGGCCTGCTGACGGGGGGCCGGGGCAAAGCCGCCGCTGCCAGCCCACTGCGCCGCAAAGATCAACTGGACAAACTGGCGGCTTCGCTGCAAACCCTTCGCGCCCGCCAGGGGTCTATTGACGCCGAGGTGGACGCCACCCGCGCCGCCATGCAGCAGGCCCGCCAGAAGACCGACGAACTGGCCCTGCTGGTGGATCAGACCCAGCGCGCCCTGGCCGTGGCCAAAGAGCAGGTCAGCCAGCTCACCCGCCAGCAGGAACAACTGGGCCGCGAACTGGCGCAGAAGCAGCAGGAACAGTCGGAAATGGAAGAAAAAGGCCGGGCCGAGGCCGCCGAGCAGGAAAAACTCACGCTTGAGCTGAACACCCACGAAGAAACCCACAGCCGCCTGCAAGAGGAGCGCAACACACTGGCGGCTCATCAGGAAGAACTGTTGCGGCAGAAAGAGGAACAGGACAAGGCGCTTTCGGCGGCCCGCCTGGAACTGAGCGAAGTGTTGGGGCAACTGGCCCAGACCCAGGCCCTGGAAAAAAACCTGCTGGCCGAACAGGCTCGCCTGAAAGAGACCCTGGCCGAGGTGCAGAAAACCCTGAGCCACACCCGCGAGGAACTGCACTCACTGGGCAATTTTGAGCAGGAATATGAGCAGGCCACCGCCGAGTTGACCCACCGGCTGGGGGCGTTGCAGACACAGACCGAAAGCGCCACCAGCCACGAGGTGAAGGTGCATGAGGAACTGGCCCAGTTGCAGCACCGCCGCAAAACCCTGGCCGAGCAGCACCGCGCCGCCCGCGAACGTCTGGAAAACGAACGCCTGCGCGAGGCGCGCCTGCAAAGCCGACAAGAGGAAATGCTCACCCAGGGCAAGGAACTGCTGGGCCTGACCGACGAGGATATCGAAGAAGCCCTGAACGCCGACACGCCCCTGGAATATGGCGTGCGGGCCGAGGTGAAACGCCTGAAAGACGAACTGCGGGACATGGGGTTTGTGAACCTGGGGGCCATTCGCGAAAAACAGAGCGTGCAGGCCCGGCTGGTGTTTCTCAAAACCCACTACGAAGACCTGTTCGAGGCCCGTCAAAAACTGCTGGAAATGATCGGCCGCATCGAAGAACAGACCAAAGAGGCGTTCCTGGCCACCTTTGAGGCGGTGAAGGTGGCTTTTGGGGATCTGTTTTCGGGCATGGTGCCCGGCGGCACCGGCGACCTGTGCCTGCTTGAGCCGGAAAGCCCGCTGGAAAGTGGCATCGAGATTCTGGTGCAGATGCCCGGCAAGGCCCGTGGCCCCCTCACCCGCCTGAGCGGCGGCGAGCAGACCCTCACGGCCATCACCCTGCTGTTCTCCATCCTCAAGGTCAAACCCAGCCCCTTTTGTCTGCTGGATGAAATCGAGGCGGCGCTGGATGAACCCAACACCGTGCGTTTCACCAAGTTTCTGCGGGAGTTCGCCCAGGGGGTGCAGTTCATCGTCATCACCCACAACAAACGCACCATGGAGGCCGCCGACGCGCTGCTGGGCGTGACGATGGAAGAAGACGGCATCAGCAAGATTGTGAGCGTGAAGCTGAATCAGGTGCAGGATGTGCTGGCAAGGCAGAACTGAGGTCTGTGGAAAATGAACCAACAGGGTGTTGATAAACACCCTGAAAAATCCATGGATGGATTTTACCGCTTGCAGG
>CAYJOG010000578.1:0-2050 GCA_964371695.1 uncultured bacterium | reverse complement strand
CACCGAAGGCTTCGACGACCTCAAAAAATTCCTCAGGGGTTATGGGCTTGAAGAAGCCGCCCGCGACACCGGCGTGGGTCTGGCGGAGTTGCTTTTGGCGGCCCGGCACATTGCCCAGGCAAAGTCGCTTTTCATCGGCTGGACGATGGGGGTGAACCACAGCACCCAGGGCACTGAAACGGTCAACGCCCTGTGCAACCTGTCTCTCGCCCTGGGACAGATCGGCAAACCCGGCGCGGCGCCTTTTTCCATCACCGGCCAATGCAACGCCATGGGCACCCGCGAGGGGGGCTTCACCGCCTCCATGCCCGGTTACCGGGCCTATGACAATCCCGAACACCGGCGCGAACTGGCGAACCTGTGGAACCTGCCCATCGAGCGTCTGCCCACGGCCCGCGGCCTGGCTTATCCCGACATCATCGAGGCGGTGCTGCGGCGTGAAATCAAAAACCTGTGGATCATCGGCACCAATCCGCTGGTGAGTTTCCCCAACCAGAACATGCTGCGTCAGGCGCTGGAGGATTTGTCCTTTCTGGTGGTGCAGGACGGTTTCCACCCCACCCCCACCTCAGAGCTGGCGCATCTGCTGCTGCCCGCCGCCATCTGGGGAGAAAAAGAAGGCGTCATGACCAACTCCGAACGCCGCGTGAGCAAGTTCAATAAGGCGGTGAACCCGCCGGGCGAAGCGCTGTCAGATTTTGAAATCTTTCTGCGGCTGGCCGCAAAACTCGGCTGCCGCGAAGAAATCTTCCCCGGCTGGGAAAAACCGGAAGACGCTTTTAATGAATGGCGGAAAGTGAGTGAGGGCCGCCTGTGTGATTACAGCGGCATCAGTTATGACCTGCTGCAACAAAACGGCCCCGTGCAGTGGCCGCTTGGGCGGGGTGAAGCACCTGTGGCCAACACACGGCTCTACGCCGACGGCCAGTTTCAGCACCCCGGCGGCAAGGCGAAGTTCTGGGTGGTGAAACCCGAAGCCATGCCCGAAACCCCCAGCGAGGAATATCCCCTTTTGCTCAACACGGGCCGCACCGTGGAGCATTGGCACACCCGCACCAAAACAAAGGAGGTGCCCATACTGGAAAAACTTTCGCCCGAAGCCTGGGTGGAAATCAACCCCGCCAACGCCGCACCCCTTGGCCTGAAACAGGGAGATTATGCCCGGCTGGTGTCACCCCGTGGCGTGGTGGAGCGCATCGCCGTGCGGCTCACACAAATCGTGCCGCCGGGCCAGGTGTTCGTCCCCTTTCATTTTCACGAAGCCAACGTCAATCACCTCACCCTCAACCTGGTGTGCCCCATCAGCCGTGAGCCGAATTTCAAACAATGCGCCGTGCGCGTGGAAGCCCTGAGCGCCAACCCCACCAAAACCAACAGGAGGATGTCATGAAGCCACCCAAACTGCTCGTCATTGGCAACGGCATGGCCGGTATGGCCTGTCTGGCCAACATACTGCGCTACAAAAAGCCCTATGACATCACTGTCTTTGGCGATGAAACCCACGTCAATTACAACCGCATCGGACTCTCCAACCTGCTCAGCGGCGAAAAAACCGCCGATGACCTGATCCTCAACCCGGTGCAGTGGTATGAAAACCACGGCATCGGCCTCAGGGTGGGCGAACGGGTGCTGGCGCTGAACCGGCGCGAGCGCACCATTCAGACCGAAGCGGGGATTTATCCCTACGACAAATTGCTGCTGGCCACCGGCTCCAAGGCGTTCATTCCGCCCATCTCAGGCACGCATCTGGACAGCGTGGAGGTCTTCCGCACGCTGGACGACACCAAACGCCTGCTGGCCCGCGCCCGCCACGGCGGCAAGGCTGTGGTGATTGGCGGCGGCCTGCTGGGGCTGGAATGCGCCAGGGGCCTGCAAGTGCAGGGCATGAGCGTGACGGTGGTGCATCTGGGCCAGTGGCTGATGGATCAGCAACTGGACCAGAAAGGCGGCGAGCTGGTGCAACGCGCCATCAAGCGCCTGGGCATCAACGTGGTACTCGGCGCGAACACCACACAACTCACTGGCACGGTGGCGGTGGACACGGTGCATC
>CAYJOG010000577.1:1603-2054 GCA_964371695.1 uncultured bacterium | reverse complement strand
AGCCACCCTCGGCGGCCTTCACGCGACCTCCTGTCGCGTGGGGCCTCGGTGTTCGGGTCGAATTCATCCATGAATTCATACCAATTTTCACCAAACCGTCTGACTTCGCAGCACCCGTTTCCAAACTGGTTCATCGCTCAGAGTTAATGTTGTTTTGGTTGAAAATTGGTATTACATCGCCCTCACCCGGTTGTTGCCTGCGCTTCGCTCCGGCACCAACCACCCTCTCCCATGCAAAGCACGGGAGAGGGGTTTTTGTTTTGGCAGGAACCCCCTGCTGTTCTCAGATCTATCCCGACACCGTGGGCTCTGGGCCGGGTTCATCGGGCAGTCCCGGACCAAGCAGGAACTCCACGCCCGACTTGCCTTTTTCGGCGGCGTCAAACGCGCCATATTCCCGCTCCAGCGCCTTGGGGTTTCCCCGCGTGACATCGGCCAGATGGGCCACCTC
>CAYJOG010000577.1:0-1593 GCA_964371695.1 uncultured bacterium | reverse complement strand
TGGGGGCGCTCCGCGCCCCTGCTTTTTATTCAAACCTCTGATTTCGCTCTCTTTTTGCCCTTTTTCGTGCCCATTTCCGATTCATGCAACAACGCCATCAAAGCTTGTTTTTTGCTTTTATTTTGATGCCACAGGCGAGACGCCCGTGGCTACTGCGGTGTCACCGGACAACGGTTGTTTACCCATTTTTTGACCGGACTGCCGCTTTCGCGGGAATGACGGCGAAGGACGGGGCCTTTTCTTTTTCCGACTTCCGACCTCTGACATCCAAACTCCAGCCATAAGCCTGAAACCTGTAACATGCCGCCATGTCGTCAAAGACAGTCCACATCGGCATGCCCACGCGCAACCGGGCGCGGTTTCTGGAGGAAACCCTGCGCAGCATTCTGGGCCAGAGCGTGGGCGACCTGGTGCTGCACGTGGTGGACAACGCCAGCGACGACCACACCCCCGACATCCTGCACCGCCTGAGTCGGCAGGATGCCCGGCTGCGGGTGTATCGCAACGCCGAAAACATCGGCCTGGTGCCCAACTTCAACCGCGCCCTGGCGCTGTGCGAGGGCGACTGGGTGATGCTCACCGGAGACGACGACCCCTGGCGCGAAGACCGCCTGAAAACCTTGCTGGACCTGCGGGGCAAGGGAGACGGCATAAGCGCTGTCTTCACCCGCTGGATAGACGTGGACGAAACGGGGCAGATCATAGATCGGCCCGACACCCGCAAGTGGAATCGCCACAGCCCGCCCGACAACCGCTCCCTGCGCCACTTTTATCAATACTGCCGCAGACCCGATTTCCAGATGACCTATTCCCTCATGCCCCGCACCCTGATCAAAAATCTGGACCCCTTTCGCGGCCATGGTTCGGGCACCGGCCCCATGTCGGACCTCTTTCTGGTCTGTCACCTGCTGAGCCACGGCGAGGTGCGTTATCAGCACGAAGGCACGTTGTTCAAGCGCCAGTTGCCCACGACGGCCCACGCCTACACCGCCCACAAACCCGGCCAGAGTCACGCCGATTATCTGCACTACGCCGAAAATTACTGGACCTGCCTGCACCACGGCGCGGCGGCGGTGGCCGCAAGCCCACTGGGGCGGATGCGGCGGATGGTTTTCCACCGGGCTTACCGTGGGTTTTACCGCAGCAAGTGGTTTCATCTCATCCGCCGCTATGGCAAGGCGGTGTCGGATCAGCCCCAGGACAAACGGCGGTTTCTGGAAGACCTGAAGACTTTTGGCCGCGCCCAGGGTTTGTCGCTGGGCAACGACATCCTGTGGCTGTTTGACCGGGCCTGGCCCAGGGAAGGGGAAACCCTTGTCCGCGCCTGAGCCTGTGTCCGTTGTGTGGTTTGCCAAGGGGGCGGCGGGAGATGGTTTTGCCATTGCGTCGGGGTTTGAGCATTTCGGTCACTGGCTGGGCGGCGTGTCCCTCACGGTGGCGGCGGGGGGGGCCTGCCAGCCGGTGCTGGCGCAGCATCCCGCAGTGAAAACCCTGCTCCCCCTGCCCCACAAGGCAGCGTGGCCCGCCTGGGTGGGTCTGGAAAAAAAACTGCGGCTCAGCACCCCCAGGCTGGTGGTGCTCACAGGCAAGGGG
>CAYJOG010000576.1:1824-2060 GCA_964371695.1 uncultured bacterium | reverse complement strand
TACAACAGCAACGCCAATATCACCGACACCAGCAGCGTGCCGCTGCGTCGCCATGAATCCGCCTTGGGGGTGGACGCCCCGGACACCTCAGCCCCCCATCATCTGTGTGCCCAGTGCTCCCAACGAGGCGAACAGGCGAATCATCAGCCCCAGCGCCAGAAAGGCCAGCAGGCCCGACACCACACCCGTCACGCTGGACCACAACCCCTTGCCGGAATGTTTGCCCTGGGCGATGG
>CAYJOG010000576.1:0-1814 GCA_964371695.1 uncultured bacterium | reverse complement strand
CTGAGCGACACCAGCCCCACCGGCACTGCCAGCAGGCACAGCGGCAGAAACAGCAGGCTGGTGGTGCCAAGACCAGCGCTGAGGCCAGCCAGCCAGTGGGCTCCTGCGGCGGGTGCGCCGGGCAACACCAGGGGGGGCAGGTGCGCCATGGGGGCCAGCGTGGGCGCAGACGAAACCACCGGCGGGGCCAGGGGTTGACCACAGGCCGGGCAGTGGCGGAAGCCGACGTGAGAGAGCGGGTTGCCACAGGTGGGGCAGGCAAAAACCATGGAGAGAGTTTAGCAGGGTATTGATGAACACCCTGCCAGTGGTTCATCCGGTCGGAAAAGGGTCATGACAAGGCCCCGGTCTCTCGCTTCTTGTTTCTTCGTTCGGTATGCTTTGCCTCCGTGAAAACCGTGGGGTTTGTGGGGCTGGGGGCCATGGGGTTGCCCATGGCGGCCCAGGTGCTGAAAAAGGGTTTTCCGCTGGTGGTGACAGCGCACCGCCGCCGCGACGCGCTGGAACAACTGGTGGCCCAGGGCGCGCAGGAGGCTGCCACGGTGGCCGCGCTGGCGGGCCGGGTGGACGTGCTCATCACCATGGTGCCCGACGCGCCCCAGGTGCGTGAGGTGGTGGAGGCGGCGCTGGCGGCCCGGCCCCGGCCCGGCTTTTGCCACATCGACATGAGCACGGTGAACCCGGCCCAGTCCCGCGATTTTGGCGCGCTGTGGGCGGCGGCGGGTTTTGACTTCATGGACGCCCCCGTGAGCGGCGGGCCGTTCCGCGCACAGGATGGTTCGCTGGCGATTTTGGCAGGGGCGGACGAAGCCGTGTTCGAGCGCCACAAAGATGTGCTGTGCGCCATGGGCCGACCGGTGCGCATGGGGCCGGTGGGCATGGGTGAAGTGGTGAAGCTGGTGAACAACACCGCCATCGCCGTGGCCATGGCGGGGCTGATTGAGGCCCTGGAAATGGGCCGCGCCGCCGGGGCGGACCCAGCCGCCCTGCGCGAAGCACTGCTGGACGCCTCGGCGGCCAGTTACCTGCTGGAAAAATGGCTGCCCAACAATTACATGAAAGACGATTTCAGCCAGGGCTTCGCCATGTCCCTGCTGCACAAAGACCTCTCCGCCGCCCTGGCGCTGGCAGGATCCCTCAACCAGCCCATGACCGTCACCGCCCTGTGCCAGCAGCTTTACCGTCAGGGCATGATGCAGGGCCTGGGGGCGCTGGATTACAGCGCCCTGGCCAAACTGTATCGGGAGCCGGAACAATGATGACGGAAACTTCCCCGCAGCCCACCCCGCAGCCGAGCAAATCCGGGCCGCCGTCGTCGGCTGCCATCAAGTCCCTCACCGTGCAGCTCAAGCGGCTGAACGACCGCCACAAACCCACCCTGCGCAACGCCGGGCTGAACGTGCTGGACGGTTTGTTCCGGGGCCTTGGTTTTGCCCTGGGGGCCACGCTGCTGTTCGGCATTGGCCTGGGGTTGCTGAGCCGTCTGGTGAGTGTGCCGCTGGTGGGCAAATATGTGGTGGAAGTGTTGCGGATTGTGGAAACCGAACGGGGCCGACCCCCCGGCGGCAAAGCACGATGAAAATTTTGCATCTGCCGCTGGACAGCCGACCCGTTCACACCTCGGCGGTGGTCATGGCGGCTCACAACCCCGCCAGTGGCCACCTGCTGGCGCAGCCCGACCGACGCTTTCTGGGCAACCTCACCCGCCGCGCCCGCCCGGACGTGGTGGAGGGTCTGAACCAGAGCGCCGACGGTGTGCTGATGAGCGTGGACACCGCCCTGTATGGCGGTCTGGTGCAGGCCCGCAAAAGCAC
>CAYJOG010000575.1:0-2063 GCA_964371695.1 uncultured bacterium | reverse complement strand
CGCCGCCTGTGTTTTGGGGGGTGTGCGGTTGATTTCGTCGGCCAGCAGCACCTGGGTGAACAGCGGCCCCTTGTGAAACCGGAACGCCCGCTCGCCGGTGGTTTTGTCGGTCTCAAGAATGTCGGTGCCGGTGATGTCGCTGGGCATGAGATCGGGCGTGAACTGGATGCGGCCAAAATCCAGCCCCATGGCCCGCGCCATGGTGAGCACCAGCAGTGTCTTGGCCAGACCCGGCACCCCCACCAACAGGGCGTGGCCCCCGGCGAACAGCGCGGTGATCACGCTGTCCACCACCGCCTCCTGACCCACCACGTGGCGGGCCACCTGTTCCAGCAGTTTCACGCGCCGTTGATAGACATGGATGTCAGAAGCCATGGGGGTTCTCCTCGTCCTCTTCATTTTCAGGGGCTTTCGGCGGCGGAGCGTCCTTGCCGCCTTTCTTGATTTTTTCGCGCAGCAAGGGGCGGAACATGTCGGCGAAATAGTCGTTCCAGTCGGTGAGGTCCCTGGGGCTGTAACCCGTCATGCGGCCCATCAGAAACCCCTTTTGCGTGCTGACAAACAGCGTGGGGCTGATGTCCACCTGATAGAGCTTCATGAGGGCGGGCAGGTTTTTGATTTCCTGGCCGGTGTAAAAAACCACCTCTTCGCCAAAGGTTTCCCGCAGGTTCTCCACGTCGGGCCAGTCGCCGCCGGGCATGCTCAAAAAAGCGTATGCCTTTACGCCGAACTGGCCATAACGGTGTACCCAGTCCCCCACGTGGCGCAGCGCCTCACGCAGGTTGTCGCAACCGCCGTGGCACATCAAAAAATACGACACCCGGTTTTTTTTGATGAGGTCATTCAACTGGAATGACGGGCTGATCTGGGGCCGGGTGCTTTCCAGCTTCAGGTCGGGCGCGGTGGCTTCTTCGGTGATTTTGTAACCCTCGGCGAAGGGGTCCTTGAGAAAGGGTGCGTCGGCTGAGGCAGAAACAACCCCGGTCGCCCCCAGGGCCGCAGGCGAAAAAAACACCATCCCCATCACCAGGAGCGCCACCGCCCAACCACTGCTGTCAGGTTTGTAAAAAAACCCGTGGGTTACGAAGGGTTTTTTGAAGTAGCCCAGGCGTCCCGCCGGGAGTTTGGGCCGCGCCGCAGGCGCACACCATTCAGTTTTTTCTCCATATCTCCCTGAAAAAAACCTATTTGGCGGCGCCTTCGGCGTTTTTTTTGCTCCCGGCGGGACGCCGGGGCTACAAACAAACCTGAAGGCAATGGTCGCCCAACCGTATGCCACTACACCAATAAACCGCCGCACCATGGCCTAACCGATGGGTGTGCCGCTGGTTTGTGTGAGGTGGTGATATCGCTTGATGAGGTCTTTGGTCACCCGCCCCGGTTTGCCGCTGCCAATCACCCGGCTGTCCAGGTTGCGCACGGGGGCCACCTCAGCGGCAGTGCCCGTCACAAACAGTTCGTCGGCGGTGTAAAGGTCAAACAGCGACAGGTTCTGCTCCTTCACCGTATAACCCGCGTCTTCAGCCAGTTCCATCACCGTTTGCCGCGTGATGCCCTTGAGGTTGTTGAGCGTGGGGGGCGTGCTGATGACACTGTCCTTGACGATGAACACGTTGTCGCCGCTGCCCTCGCTCACGTTGCCTTCGCCGTCCAGAAAAAGCGCTTCGTCGGCCTCGACCATGTTGGCCTGGATTTTCCCCAGGATGTTGTTGAGATAATTGAGGCTCTTGATGTTGGGGCTAAGCGCGCTCGCGGCGTTGCGGCGCACACTCACGCTCATCATGGTGAGGCCCTTGTTGTATTTGTCGCCATACATGGCGGGCCAGGGCAACGTGATGCAGATGACGCTGGGCCTGGGACACTTGCGGGGGTCCAGGCCCATCTCGCCCACGCCCCGGCTGATGATGAGGCGGATGTAACCCTCGCTGAGCTTGTTTTTGCGCAGTGTGTCCAGCACCACCTTGGCCATGGCGTCGCGGCTGAGGGGGCTTTTCAGGCAGATGGCCTGGGCGCTGTCATAGAGCCGGTTGATGTGCTCTGTGAGTTTGAACACCCGCCCGTTA
>CAYJOG010000574.1:0-2072 GCA_964371695.1 uncultured bacterium | reverse complement strand
TGCCCCCGCTGGCGGTGAGTTTATAAAGTCCAGGACGGACTTTATAAACAGGTTCAGAGGCACCCTACGCCCCTTTCCACGCCAGGGGCTGGCCCGCCCACGCAGGCTGGCTCACCGTGGGCACCACGTTGAGCGCGCTCACACTCACTGCGCCTGATTCCGTGGCGTGATAATCCGTGCCCGGCCCGGCCTCGAGCAGAGACGGCTCGCCGCCAATCCAGTGATAGGGCCTGCCACGGGGGTCGGTGCGGCTTTCGATCATGTCCACGTAACGGCGTGAGCCGGGGTGGGTCCACACCGGGGGTTTGAGGTTCTCAAGGGGTTCGTCGGGCACGTTCACGTTCCACAGTTGATGACCCGGCTGGCGGAACAACGGGTGCGCCAGCAGGTGCAGGGCCACCTGGGCGGCGGTCTCAAAATGCTGCCCCACGCGACCGCACAGGCTCACCGCCATGGCGGGCACGTCGTTGAGCACGGCCTCCCGCGCTGCGCCCACGGTGCCGGAGTAATAAATGTCCTCGCCCATGTTCTGGCCCAGGTTGATGCCGCTCAGCACCACGTCCACCGGTTTTTTCGCCAGCCGCCGCAGACCCAGCAGCACACAGTCCGCCGGTGTGCCGTTGGCGCAGTGCATGGGCACACCCGCCAGTTGGCCCGCCTCGCGTATGCGCAGGGGTTTGTGCAGGGTGATGCTGTGGGCGATGGAGCTGCGCTCTTTTTCGGGGGCCAGCACGGTGAGTTCGTGATAGGGGGCGAGCGCGCTCACCAGCGCCGCCAGTCCGGGCGCCATCACGCCGTCGTCATTACAAAGCAGCAGATGCAAAATCAGTTCTCCTGTACAAATCCCGTGTAATTCTGCATTTGCAGGGACTTGGCCGCCGCCTCGGCCTGTTCGCGGTTGCCATAACTGCCCACCTTCACCTTGTAAATCTCCCGGTCGCCCACCTGGGTTTTCTCCACACCGGCCCGGTAACCCCGGCTGCCCAGTTCGCGGCTCAGCGACTCGGCGCTGTCTTTGCTGTTGAAGCTGGCCACCTGCACGGCATAGGAGCCCCTGGGCGGCAGGGGGGCGCGGCTGGAGGAGTCGCCGGGCGCGGCGAGGGGTTTGCCGCCCTGGGGTTTTGGGGGGGCGTCCAGCGTGGGGTTGCCCATGTAGCTGGGGGTGTTGTTGGGGTCGTTGTCAAAAAGGTCTTCGTCATCGGCGGGCGTAGCTGGCTTGGGCTTTGTGGGGGGCGGAGGAATCTGCCCCGCGCCGCTGTTCACCTTGTCCCGGTTGCGCTGGGGCATGGACGAGGGATATTCCCCCGTCTCCACCAACCCGTCGTCTCCTTCACGGGAACCCAGTTCCGAGTCCAGGTCCAGCAGGTCGTCGTCCACCGGCTCATCCGCCCCGCCGGTGGGGGAATCCGAGCCGAAGGGTTCCTCTGCTGCGGCGTCGTCCTGCACCTCAATGTCATCGCCGGTTTCTTCGTCCGCAGGCGTGTCCCGGCGCGAGGGTGAAGCTTCTGGCGCACGCAGGTCGCCCTGGCGGCTGCGGGCTTCTTCAATGGCGCGGCGGGCAGCCTCACGGGGGTCAGAGTCGTCCTCCTGACCCACGTCCACCACCTTATAGGCGTCCTCGCCGGAGTCCTCCAGGGCCGTGCCGTCTTCAATGGCCTGCATGCGGGCAGAAGGGGGATCCCGCACCACCAGGCGGGCCAACCCGCGCCCCACCCACACACTCACCAGCACCACCAGCGGCGCGCCAATGCCCAGCACCAGCCAATAGGTGAGTTTGTCCTTGCCCGCCACGGGAACCTTGGCCGGGGCCGGTTTTTGGGCAGCGGGCGCTTTGCCCTGTGGGGTGGCCGGTTTGTTGACCATGCCCCGATTGTAGCGGCCAAGGTCAAAAGCGGGTAGCGCGCTTAAAAGAGACGGGGTGGCGGGTGAGGGGTGGAAAAGAGAGAAGCTTCGCCGCCCCTCGCCGTCATTCCCGCGAAAGCGGGAATCCAGTTGAAACAAAAAAGCCACCCTATTTCCTTCTCCCGTCCGAAGGATGGGCGAGGCGGGGTATTGCCAGAGCACATTGGTGC
>CAYJOG010000573.1:0-2074 GCA_964371695.1 uncultured bacterium | reverse complement strand
CCACCAAAAGCAGCGGACCAAAAAGGGCATCCCGCGTCATGCCCACAAATGCTTCCACCCCCCCGTTCATCTGGGGCTGGATCAACACGCCTTCCAGTTTCAGGCCCCGCGCCGAAAGGGTCTCCTGAAAACGGCTCACCGCCTGTTTCACCGCATCTGCGTCCATAAGGTTCAACATCACGCCGCCCACCTCTGTTTTGTGCAGCACCCCCGGCGCAATCACCTTGGCTACGCAGGGATACCCCAGGCGCTCCGCCACCAGGGCGGCCTGCTCCGGGTCTGGCGGGGCGGTTTCGGAATAAACCACCTTGATGCCCACGGCGTGCAGCAACACCGAAATGTCCGACGGTTTGATCCACCCGCCACCTGGTTTTTCGGCCATCAGGCGATCCACCACCGAGCGCACCGTGTCGCGCACAAAACGGCTGGGGGTGAACACCTGCCCCACCGGCCGCGCCCGCCAACCGGCATAACGCAGGGCCGACGCCAGCGTGCGGGCCGCATTTTCGGGAAAGGGAAAAACCGGAAAAGCCCCCCCCGGCCCGGCCCTTAACGCTTTGGGGGCGGGTTTGGGTGAAATGAACACACACTGAAAAGGCTTGCCCGGCGGCAGGCGGCTGGCCCCCCGGCTGATGGCCTCGGCCATGGCCTGACCTGCGTCTTTTAACGGTTCGATATACACCGCCACCACCGAAGACACCGCCTCGTCGGCCCCCACACAGGCGATGGCGTCTTCCATCTGCCGGGGGGTGGCGCTGGCGATGAGGTCCACCGGGTTGTGCAGACTGGCTGCCTCTGGCAAAAAAGCCTTCAGCGCCTGCACCGTGCCGGGATGAAGCGGCGGCACAGCCAGCCCCTCGGCCTCCAGCGAATCCGCCAGCAAAATGGCCGGGCCGCCCGCGTTGGTGACAATGCCCACCCCCGGCCCCTGGGGCAGCGGCTGGCTGCTGAAAAAAGAAGCCTGCATCAGCAGTTCCTCCAGCGTGTCCACCCGCACCACCCCCACCTGTTCAAACAGGGTCTGGGCCGCCACGTGGTTGCTGGCCAGCGCAGCGGAGTGGCTCTGGGCGGCCCGCTGGCCCGCCACCGACTTGCCGGACTTCACCACCAACAAAGGTTTTTTCCGTGAGACCTCCTGGGCCAGACGGGCGAAAAACCGGGGGTGGCCAAAACTTTCCAGATACAGCGCCGCCACCTGGGTCTGGTCGTCCTGCAACCACCAGGCCAGCAGGTCTTCGTGGTTCACATCCGCGCCATTGCCCACCGAAATGAACGTGGAAATGCCCACCCCCATGGCCTGGGCAAACGCCATCATGGCCAGCCCCAGCGCACCGCTCTGAGACAAAAACCCCACCTTGCCATGGGGCGGAAAAACCTGTGTGAACGTGGCGTTGAGGGGATGCTTTGGACTGGTGTTCACCAGCCCCATGCAGTTGGGGCCAACCAGCCGCGCCCCCCCCTTGATGCAAATTTCCGCCAGACGTTTTTGCCGGGCCAGACCCTTGGCCCCGGTCTCTGCAAAACCCGAAGAAATCACCACCACAGCCTTGGCCCCTTTTTCCACCGCCTGACGCACCACGTCTTCCACTACCGTCTGGGGCACCGCCACCACCACCAGATCGGGGGTGAAGGGCGTCTGTGCCAAACTGGAAAAAGCCGCTTGGCCCAGAATGGTGGCGGCGTGTGGGTTCACCAAAGCCAGGGGCCGGTGTTTCTGCCCCATCAGGTTTTCTGCCAGCGAGCGGCCAATGCTGGCGGGTTTTTCGCTGGCCCCCACCAGCGCCACCGAAGCCGGATAAAACAGCGGCTCCAGACTGGCGGCGGCGGCCTGCACGTGCCGGTTGAAATTGGCCAGTTCGTGGTCTGGCGTCTCCCGCGTGGGAAACCGCACGTGAATCACGCCCCCCGCCAGGGCACGGGAAACCGTGAGACCAAACGTGTCAAACATCTGGATCATGCGGTTGTTCTCACCCAGCACATCCGCCTCAAACTCTTCCACCCCCCGCTGGCGCGCCGACAAGCGCGGCTCGCGGCGGAGCGGCTCTTCCACGCGCGGCTCGTGGTGTGGCTCCGG
>CAYJOG010000572.1:0-2076 GCA_964371695.1 uncultured bacterium | reverse complement strand
GTGATGGGTTTGGCGATGGTGAGGCTGGTGTTGCTGGTTTTGCTGCTGGTGGTGGCGAAGTTGCCCTGCTCGTTGATGTTGAGCGCCAGGTTGCTTGGACCAGCACGGCGGCTCAGCGCCAAACGCCAGTTGCGGCTGTCGGTGCGGGTGCCAAAAGTCTGGTTGGTGGCCTGGGACTTGTTGAGCGCGGTGCTGCCCTGCAACGTGCGGCTGATGCTCAGGGCCTGGGCGAAATTGATGTTGGTGTCGGTGCGCCGGGTGGTGGTGTCCTTGAGTTGTTTGAACATCAGGTTGCCTTTGCCCAGGCGGCTTTCCCAGTCGTGCTGCATGCCGGTCTGTGTGCCCTTTTTTTGCAGCCAGTCATAAATCACATAACCCAGCACCGCCTCGCGGGCCAGATAGAGATATTTGAGCTTGAAGAAAAATCCTTCTTCTTTGTTCCAGCCCACCTTGGGAATCAGGTCGGGTTTTTCCTTGAGCGACATCACCAGCACGGGCCAGTAGAACACCCGCTTGTTGCCGATATATAGCGCTGCCTTGCGGGCCACCACCTTTTGCCCCGGCAGCACACTCAGTCGGCGCACCCGCAGGTGATATTCGTCGCGCCCGCACTGGCTGCCGCAACTGGTCACGCGGGCCTGTCGGCCAATCAAGCGTTTGGGGGTGCCCTCCAGGGCCTCGGCGGTGAAATAAAGCGGCCCCTGCGCGCCCTTCACCTCACTCATTCCCCGCGCCTTGTTCAGCAGAAAGTGGTTCTGTTTCAGGTCCACCACGCCCGACTCACCCAGCAGCGAGCGGCCCTCGGCAAACAGCATGAGCGAGCCGCTGGCGGCGGCCACGTTGCGGGTTTTCCAATAGGTCACCTCGTCGGCCTCCAGGCGGATGTTTTCGAGCTGCACGCTCACCGAGCCGCTCAGGCTGAGCAGTTGCAGTTCTTCGTCAAACAGCACGCTGTCGGCGGCCAGCTCGGCAAACTCGCCCCCCGCCTGTTCGGCGGCCTCGGCAGACCCACCCAGCCACAGCGCGAGCGCAACAAAAACCCACGCCCAGGGGGCGGTTTTTAACCGGGGTTGCTGCACCGGGGGATTGTAGGGGGAGGTTCGGGTCTTGGAAGGCTGCGATTCTGTCGCCCCTCTTTTTTCACCGGCTGATTTCCCCATACTGTGGCCATGTTTGATTTGGACCTCGCCAGACTGCTCACCACCGAAAACGCCATTGCCCTGCTCACCCTGGCGCTGCTGGAAATCGTGCTGGGCATTGACAACATCGTGTTCATCGCCATCCTCACGGGCCGCCTGCCCGTAGAGCAGCGCAGCCGCGCCCGCAGGATGGGGCTGTTCATGGCCATGGGCACGCGGATTCTGTTGTTGCTGAGCCTGGCGTGGATCATGAAACTCACGCGGCCATTGTTTGTGCTGCTGGGGCACGGCATTTCGGGGCGTGATCTGATTCTGCTTTTGGGGGGTCTGTTTTTGCTGGCCAAAGCCACCCTGGAGATCCACCACCGTGTGGAAGGCGGGCATGAGGCCCAGGCAGAGACCACCGGCAAGGCAGCGGTGTTTGGCGCGGTCATCGCGCAGATCATGGTGCTGGACATCGTGTTTTCACTCGACAGCGTGATCACCGCCGTGGGCATGGCCAAAGAAGTCTCCATCATGGTGCTGGCGGTGATGGTGGCCGTGGGGGTGATGATGGTGTTCGCCGATGCGGTGAGCAATTTCATCGAACACCACCCCACCATCAAGGTGCTGGCGCTGTCGTTTTTGCTGGCCATTGGCGTGATGCTCACCGCCGAGGGTCTGGGGCGGCACATCGAAAAAGGTTATCTGTATTTCGCCATGGCGTTTTCGCTGGGGGTGGAAATGCTCAACATCCGGGCAGGCCGCAACCGCCACGCCGTGGCGCAGGTGTCCGCCGCCGGGCCGGATGAGTTTTGACAGCGCGGTATTTTGGGCGAAGTCCTGCTTGATGAAGGGAAGCAATGTGTTGCCGTCTTTTGCCCTCTCCCTGAGGGAGAGGGCAGACCGTGACCGAACAGAGGTGAGGTCACGGGCGGGTGAGGGGGAACAGGCTGGG
>CAYJOG010000571.1:0-2080 GCA_964371695.1 uncultured bacterium | reverse complement strand
CACGGGTGTCGCCACCATCGGCGGGTGGTCTACATCTACTTCGAAAATGCTCTAACCGGTTCATCGCTCAGGGTTAATGCTGCTCTGGTTGAGAATTGGTGTGATGACAGCGGCCTTGATGAGGGCAGCGGCGGCTTTGGGGTTCAACCCCTCGGCGGGCAACTGGGATTTTTCGCCGGTGCGGCGGCACACCAGTTCCAGCTCACCGCTTTTTTCATAACCCTTGCCCAACACCACGCGCCAGGGCCAGCCCGCCAGTTCCGCGTCGGCAAACTTCACGCCGGGCCGCTCGGCCCGGTCATCCAGAATCACGTCCACCCCCGCCACCAGCAGCGCCTCATAAAGCGCCACGGCGAAATCAAACACCGGGCCGCTGTCGCTCAGGGGCACCAGCGCCACGTCGCAGGGTGAAATGGCCAGGGGCTCTGGCCACACAATGCCTTTTTCGTCGCTGTTCTGCTCAATGATGCTCGCCAGTGTGCGCCCCACGCCAATGCCGTAACAACCCATGATCATCGGTTTGACGCCGCCGTCTTCATCCTGAAACTCGGCCTTGAGTTTTTCGCTGTATTTCGTGCCCAGTTGAAAGATGTGCCCCACCTCGGTGCCCCGGGCAAATTCCGGTTTGCCGCCGCACTGGGGGCAGGGGTCTTCGGCGGTGAGGTTGCGAAAATCGCCGGTGACGTGGGTGGTGAAATCCACACCCGGCTTCACGCCCCGGCGGTGGGTCTCGGCCTTGTTCGCGCCGGTGATGTAAGCGCGGCCATCCAGCAGGGTGTGGTCCAGATAAGTGGTGATGAGGGCCTGGGCGGCGGCGGGCAAACCCTGGGGTGTGATGTAACCCACGGGCAGCGCCAGCTTTTGTGTGATTTCTTCTTCGGTGGCGGGGCGCAGGCCGGTGGCGGAAACATGCCGGGCCAGCTTGGCGTCGTTCACCTCGTGATCAGCCCGCACACTCACCAGATGAAACCCGCCGCTGTCGTCGGTGAACAGAATGTTTTTCATCATGTCGCGGGGAGATTCCTTGAGAAACGCCGCCACGGCCTCGATGGTTTTGCAGCCGGGAGTGTGGAGGTCCTCCTGGGCTGCGGCGGGGTGCACGGCGGTGGCCGGGGCCTGGGTGGGGGCCTGCTCCAGATTGGCGCTGTAACCACAGGCGCACGCCACCAGCGTGTTTTCGCCGGTGTCGGCCAGCACCTGAAACTCTTCGCTGCCGGTGCCGCCGATGGCCCCGGCGTCGGCCTGCACCACGGCATAGTTCAGGCCGCAGCGGCTGAAAATGCGGTGATAGGTCTGGCGCATCACGTCATATTCGCGCTTCAGGCAATCCTGGCTGGCGTGAAAGGAATAACCGTCTTTCATCAGAAACTCGCGGCAGCGCATCACGCCAAAACGCGGGCGCACCTCGTCGCGGAACTTGGTCTGAATCTGATAAAGATGCACGGGCAACTGGCGGTAGCTGCGGGTTTCGTCGCGCACCAGCGTGGTGATGACCTCTTCGGCGGTGGGGCCCAGGCAAAAGGCCCGGCCGTGGCGGTCTTCCAGGCGCATCATTTCGGGGCCGTACACGTCCCAGCGGCCACTGGTTTGCCACAGCTCAGCGGGTTGCAGGGCGGTGAGGCCCACCTCGGCGGCCCCGGCGGCGTTCATCTCCTGGCGCACCACGGTCATCACCTTGCCCAGCAGTTTTTGCCCCAGGGGCAGATAGAGATAAAGCCCGCTGGCGAGCTTGCGGATAAGCCCCGCCCGCAGCATCAGGCGATGGCTGGTGATTTCGGCATCGGCGGGGTCTTCACGTTGGGTGCGGAAAAAAATCTTCGACAGGCGCATGGCGGCAATCTAGAGCGCATTGAGGGTGTGTGTAAACCGCCCGCTCTTTGGCGTTGCACCTGCGGGAGCCGGAAACGGCCGGAAAGCTGGAGGTTGGAAGTCGGAAGCGGAAAATTGGTAAAAAAGAAAAGCCCCATTGTCTCCCGGCGTCATTCCCGCGAAAGCGGCAGTCCAGATCGAAACAAAAAACTGGTGGCGCAGGCATCTTGCCTGCGTAAAGCAAAAACCACCTTATTCCCCTCTCCCCTTT
>CAYJOG010000570.1:0-2083 GCA_964371695.1 uncultured bacterium | reverse complement strand
GAAAAAGGTGTGCTGTTTATGTTTCAACTGGATTCCCGCTTTCGCGGGAATGACGGCGGCAGAAGACGGGCTTTTCTTTTCCGATTTCCAACTCCCGGTTTCCCGCTTCCTGTTTCCCTAAACCAACCTGATTTTTGTTTCCCTGCCTATACTCGCCCGGTGAACGAAACCCGCCATGCCGCGCCCGCTGGCGAAACCCTGTGGGCCAATCTGAAACGCCACAAAGGGGCCTATGCCCTGGGGGCCGTGATGCTGCTCATCACCAACTGGTGTGGTGTGCAGTTGCCGTTTCTGTTTGGCCAGGGGCTGGACGCACTGGGACGTTTCGCGGGCAAAAAAGCGGGCACGTTCACCAACGCGCAAACCCTGGAAGCCATCCGGCCCGTGGCGCTGCTGCTGGTGTTTTATGGCACCGCCCAGCTTTTTACGCGGGTTTGCAGCCGTTATCTCTTCTTCAACGCCGCCCGCACCATCGAATATCAGATCCGCCAGGGGCTGTTTGGCCACACGCTGTCGCTGCCCATGCTCACCCTCAACCGACTGGGGGTGGGCGACATCATGAGCCGCATGACCAACGACCTGGCCAACGTGCGCGCCGCCATGGGGTTTGGCCTGCTCAACGTGGTGAACGCGCCGTTTTTCCTGCTCATGGCCATCATCAAGATGTGGCCCCTGAACCACACCCTCACGGTGCTGGCGCTGGCGCCGCTGCCGTTTCTGTTCTGGGTGGTGCGGCAGTTTGGCGGGCCGCTGTTTTCGCTGCACCGCGACATAGGTCTTAAGCTGGGGCAGATGACCGGCTGGGTGCAGGAGACCCTGGCCCAGATGACCACCACGCGGCTTTACCGGCAAGAGGACGCCCGCGCCAAAGCCTTTCACGAACGGTGCATGGAATATCTATCGTTGAACCTGCAAACCGCCCGCTCGCGGGGCATTTTGTTCCCGGCGCTGTCGGCGTTGGTGCTGGCGGGGGAGTTGCTGGTGCTGGGCGTGGGCGGGCGCATGGTGATGACGAAACAGGTGACCCTGGGGTCTTTCGTGGCGTTTTTTCTCTATATCCGCCTGCTTGAGAACCCCGTGCGCATGTTCGGTTTTGTCTTCAGCAGTTTTCAGCGGGGCCGGGCTGGCTTGGCGCGGGTGAATGAGATTTTGCAGATCACACCCGACCTGCTTTGGGGCAGTCGCACCAACGACGCCCCATTTCACCAGGGCATTGCCCTGCGTCACGTTTCGCTGGAACTGGGGGGCCGAGGTGTGTTGGACGACGTGAGTCTCTCGGTAGAGGCCGGTGAAATGGTGGGCATCACCGGGCCGGTGGGCAGCGGCAAAACAGCGCTGCTGAACCTGCTGGCCCGCGCGCTCGACCCCACCACCGGCGAGGTGCGCGTGGGAGACGTGCCGCCCAGCGCCTTTGGGGCCGAGACCTATCACCACGGCGTGGGATATTGCACGCAGGAACCCTTTCTGTTTGGCGACACATTGCGGGAAAACATAAGGTTTGCCGTGCCGGAGGCGGAGGAACAGGATGTGCTGGCCATGGCGGCGCTGGCGGGGTTGCAAGACGACCTGGGCCGGTTCCCCGACGGCCTGGACACGGTGGTGGGCGAGCGGGGCATCACGCTGAGCGGTGGACAGAAACAGCGGGTGGGCCTGGCGCGGGCGCTGATGGTGCGCCCCCCCGTGCTCTTGCTGGACGACAGCTTCAGCGCCGTGGACACGGTGACGGAAGAAAAAATCATCCGGGGTCTGACACAGGCCCACGGCGAGGCCCGGCGCACGATTGTTTTCGCCACCCACCGCCTGAGCGCCATGCCCTTTTGCGACCGTGTGGTGGTGCTGGAGAAAGGCCGCGTGGTGCAGACCGGTACACACGCCGAGTTGCTGGCCCAGCCGGGCCTTTATGCCGACCTGTGGCGGCGTCAGAAACTGGAAGAAGAACTGGCGGAAAAAGAAGCGGGGTAGAGCCTTTCCGAGTTCCCTCTCCCCTTTACGGGGAGAGGGTGGCGCGTAGCGCCGGGTAATGGGCGCGGGGGGGCTTTTGGGATTGCGGCAGCATATTGATGCTGCCGGGCGCGCCCAGCGG
>CAYJOG010000569.1:692-2084 GCA_964371695.1 uncultured bacterium | reverse complement strand
GTGTCAAGGTGGCAAATCCACGGACCAAAAACTGAACCGGGGCCGGGGGGGCCGGGGGGGCAAGGCGGCCTCATACAGATAGTGCCCCAGGGCGGTTTCGGCCCCAAAATCCACCAGCTTGCCCTGCGCCCAGGACAGGCTGCCGCTGGGGACGACGCCCTGCATCCGCCGCGCCCCCGCCGTGATGGCCGCTTGATGCAGCCGGGCCAAAAGCGCGGTTCCCAAGCCCTGCTGACGAAATTCGGGCAACACCCCCAGCCACCACAGGGTGGTGTCGCGCAGGGGCCGCTCCCTGGGGGTCGGGGGCAGCGCCAGCGGATTTTTTTGCCATTCCTTTCCCCAGGGGGGAGGCTGGGGAGGTTGGTCTTCCAGCGCCAGGGCCGCGCCCACCCACTGGCCGTTGTGGCGCAGGCGCCCCATCAGGCCGGGGTGTAATGCGCTCGCCCGCTGACGCAACAAAAACGCCAGAGCCGCCGGGCCGGGGGGCCGCGCCGTCAGGGAGGGATGGGGGATTTCCCGCCACAGTCCCAGCAGGGACTGGAAGCTGTCAGCGGTGAGGGAAAAAGGTTCCAGGACAAAACCGGCTGACAGAGAGGGCGTTTTCCAGCGCCCTGACAGGTGTGCCCCCAGCTCCAGCACAGGGGTGTTCTCTTTGAGTACAAATCCCTGAGAGAGCAGGGTTTTGCCCACAAGCTCGGCCCGCTCGCCAAAGTTGATGGGCAGCCGTCGGCCAAAATCCTGATGGGGAGAAATGAACACCGGCCCGCTGATGCGCACGACACCGCGTTTCTGAAACCAGTGTTTGATGGCCTGTGTGAGGGCGCGGGCGGCTTCTTCATTCACCGCCAGAAACCCGCCAAACCAGCCTGTGCGCTCAGCGCCTGTCTGCCACAGCAGGGGGTCCAGAGAACAAATTGCCGCCGCCAAGGGGGTATTGCCATCGAACACACCCAGGGACTCCACCAGCAGGCCTTCGTGAAAGGGGTTGAAAAACGGGTCCAGCAGTCTGGCCCAGGTGTGGGGGTCAAAGGGTTCTTCCTGCCTGCCCCAGGCCCCCTGGGCGGCGCGCACCGCCGCAGCCAGTGGGGCAAAATCCTCCAGGGCGACGGGGCGGGTTTTCATGGCCGGTGATTTTATGGCCGAAACGGGCGATACATCCGAGTTGGGTTATTTCCCCAGGCGCTTCAGATAAGGCTCTGCCAGACGTTTCAGCAGTTTGGCCAGGATGTCCAGTTCCAGGTTCAGACGGTCGCCCGGCTGGCGGGTGTGCAGGTTGGTGATCTCCCAGGTGTGGGGAATGATGGAGACCGAAAACCTGCCGCTCGCCTGGGCGTTCACCAGCGTCAGGCTGATGCCGTCCAGCGTCACCGAACCTTTCTCCACCAGACAGGG
>CAYJOG010000569.1:0-682 GCA_964371695.1 uncultured bacterium | reverse complement strand
CCACAGCAGGTGCGAGTGGGGGCGTTCCTCGATGCCGAGCAGTGTGGCGGTGGTGTCCACGTGGCCCTGCACAATGTGGCCGTCCAGCCGCTGACCGGCAGTCATGGCCCGCTCCACGTTCACCCCGTCCCCCTCGGTGAGTGCGCCCAGGTTGGTGCGACAGAGGGTTTCTTCCATCACCTGGGTGGTCATGGTGCGCCCGGCGCGTTTTTTCACCGTCAGGCACACGCCGTTCACCGCCACGCTGGACCCCACCGGCGGGCAGGCAAAAGGCAGTTGCAAAATCAGGTCGGGGGCCTCAAAACCCCTGACGATTCCGGTTCCTTCGATGATGCCGGTAAACATGATGCCAGCATAGAACCCATCTCAAAAGTTTTTTGAGATGGGTTCTTGCGGGCCTGGGCGGCCCGCCCCCGAAAACCGGCGCTTTTAATACAAATTCTCAACCGAAACAGCATTAATCCGAATGAAAGGGTCGGTTGGGGAAGGGGTTGGGCGAAGTCAGCCGGGGTGAAGAGAATTGGTATGAATTCACGGATGAATTCGCCCCGAACATCAAGGCCCCACGCCACAGGAGGTCGCGTGAAGGCCGCCGAGGGGGCTTTGCCCCCGAAGGCGGTGGTTTCTAAAAGTTCAGGAGGAACTTTTGAAACAATCCTGTGGGCCGGAGGTGTTCGCGGCG
>CAYJOG010000568.1:0-2090 GCA_964371695.1 uncultured bacterium | reverse complement strand
GGCTACACCCGACACGACAACGCCTTGGACCCAACCTATACACCCCACCCGCCCAAACTTCAAAACGAAAAGCCGTAGGTGAGCAGGTGGGCATCCTTGAAACGGGGAAAGGGCTGGGCGCTCAGGCTGGGCATCACGTTTTTCATCACGGCGTAATCCACCAGAAAATCACCCAGCTTCAGCCCCCAGCCATAGGTGGGGCCTTCGCCATAACCCGCCCTCAGGCGCAGGTGCGGCCCGGCGGATTTTTCCACGCCTCCCCCCAGGCGGCGCGTGGAAAGGTCCCGCCCCAGCAGGCTCAGCACCCCCAGAATGCCGTGTTTGCCCTGATAGGCCGCCCCCAGGTTCCACAACCAATGGGCCTTCACCTCGCCCTCCACCGGCACGGCCCGTTTCAGGCCAAAGCTCCAGCGCCAGCGGCTGCTGCCCAGGCCCATCACCTGCGCGCCGGGCATGATGACCCGCTGGGTCTTCACCGTGCCGTCCTGCCACTGCTCCCAGGCACTCGCCCAGGTGAGGGTCTCCGCCGAGGCCAGCTTGCCCGCCACGGCGGCATAAAACACCTCCCGCGCCTTGCCCCGCAGCCAGTGTTTCTTTTTGAGCAGGCCGTTGCTGTCCCGGTGGTCCAGACCCAACTCACCCGACAACGAAAAAGTCCCCCCCACCATGCTGTTGCCCTTGTTGAGCGGAATCATGACGCTCATGGGGTCGGCGTCGAGTTGATCCAGGTTTTTTTTGCCGTGGGGAAAATGCCGCAGGGAATGGGTGTGCGAAAACGCGAGGTGCTCAAAATCGCCCAGGGGTGCGCCCCCCAGCAGGCCCTGTGCGCCAAACATCCCCACGCCATGCCAGCCCCCCAGGGCGGCGGGGCGCGCCCCCAGGGCCGCCATGTCGGCAATGGCCGAGACCGCCTCGGCATGGGCGTGGGCGCTGCTCAGGGCGAGGCCGAGCGATAGGCAGACCAGGCTTTGTCGGATTCGAGAAACCATGCGGGGCTGTCGTCTTTCAGGTTTTCCAGCACCAGCACGGGCAGAGGCAGGGCGTGTTGTGGCGTGGCGGCATAAGAAGCCCCCCCATGATGGCACAGCCGGACGGGTTCGTCACCGTGAATGGCCTCTCGCGCCAGTTCGGGTCGCCCCACCACACCCATGAAGGCGTGAGAGAAACGGTGCTGGTCACTACCCACCTGATCGGGCCGCAGGCGGCTGCCCAGGGCGCGCATTCCCGCATAGGCGTCTCCCAGCAGATAACGATGCGCGACGCCCTTCACCGCCCACAGCACCAGCGTGTCGGGAGGCAGGGTTTTGAGAAACGCTGCAAACTGTGTGGCCGGGCCAGCAGAAAACGTGTCAAAGGCATTGAATGACCAGTCTTTTGCACCGGGGGCGAGCGTGGCAATCATCAAACCCGTGGGCAGCAACGGCCTGAAAAGCTCCCGACTGCCCACCCGCAGACTCGCCCCGTCGCCGCTGGTGAAGGACTCGCTTCTCAGGCACACGTCCTGGGGCAGGCGGCGCGAGAGTTCATCCGGCGGCGCGCCCCTGAAAAGCGGCGTGAAACCCAGGGTGCGCAGACGGTCAAAATAACCGTGGCTGTCCAACCCCGTCCGCAGCACCGGCAACAACCCCCGGCGCTCCAACTCACCCAGCGTGGTTTCGTGGGACAGGTCCGGGTGGGTGTCGCCCGTGGATGGCGGCTGACGGGTATAAAAAACCGCCCCGCCAGTCAGGCCCTTCTGCTCCAGGAACGCCCCCAGCGCCGCCATGGCAGGTGTGCCGGGCAAGGCCGCAGGTAGCGCGGTTTTGAGGTCCAGCAACACGGCGTCCTCCGCCTGAATCACCGCCAGACCCTCCTGCGTCTCCACCACCAGCGTGCCCGCCCTGGCCACGTTAAAAAACGCCGCCGAAAGAAAAACTCCCCACAGCGCGCTTTTGAAAAATTGGCGAAAAACGGTTTTGGCCGAAAACACTTGGGGGGCGGCGCCCCCCAATCCCCCCACTGGGAGGCCGACGGGCCTCCCAGACCCACCGAATGGGGCGCTGCGCGCAGAAAAAAGCAAGAATCTGCCCCTTGTCGTCATTCCCGCGAAA
>CAYJOG010000567.1:0-2092 GCA_964371695.1 uncultured bacterium | reverse complement strand
CCCTCACCCGGCGCTACGCGCCACCCTCTCCCATGCAAAGCACGGGAGAGGGAACGATGGGGCTTTTTCTTTTTCCAGCTTCCAGTCTCCGACTTACCAACTCACGGCGTGAGTGTGTCCAGCACCGAAGGCGTGTGGGCCTTGAGGTTTTCTGGCGGCTCAGGACCGTAATAACGCCGCAGCGTCACGGGTTTGAGCGGAGCTTTGTCCATATAACGGTGCTGGAGAATGGTGAGTTCCTCTTTGGTGGTGGTGGTGACGACGCCGGAGGGGTCCACCCGGTAATTCCCGCCGAAAGGATCGGCCTGGGGCAGTTCCCCTGCCTTGAAGTTGCTCAGGGCCGCCACGTCCGGAGGTAGTTCGTTATAGGCGTCCACGTATTCCTGCAACACTTCCTGCAGGCGACGCAGGTCGCTCACCATGGCGTAACGTTTCAGTTCCACCGCAGCTTTGTGGCGCAACTGGGGCGTGGGGGCCGTGTGGTAAAGCTGGGTGTAAAACGCCTTGGCCCGCTCCTCTTCGCCGCCGCGAATCCACATGTAGCCTTCCAGCGCGTGCAGCGACACCGGCGCACCGGGCCGCCCCCGTGCGATCTTGAACATGCCCGCCGCTGTTCTGTTTTCCCGCTGCTCCAGAAAAATCAGGATGCCCATCTGCTCCAGCAGCGCCCACGAGTTCTGGTTCCACACGGTGGCCTTCAGCGCCAGATTGACCGCCGCCGGGCACGACCGGGGGCCATCGCACAGCATCCAGCCGCCAATGACATAAGGCGTTTCGGCATAGGGCTGAAGATCGGTGATGAAATCCAAAGAGCGCTCCAGGGGGCGGTAGTCCTGGTCGGTGAGCCAGTGCTGGGCGAAATAGAGCACCGACTGTATCCAGTACCAGTCCGCCATGGCCCGCACGTTGCCCAGCGACGACACCTGGGCCATGCCCGCCCGGGGCACGCTGCTGAGAGAGGACCGGAACCCCTTGACCCGGCGCACCCTGGGCGCATTGAACACCTGCAACAGCAGCAGGCAAAACGTGATGAGCAGGGCCGCACCGGTGCGCAAGGGATGCTTATTTTACCGGCAATCCGCCGCTTGCGGGCATGGACGCCCACCCCACTGAAAGAAAACTGAAAAAGGCGATCCGTTTATGTTTCAACTGGACTGCCGCTTTCGCGGGAATGACGCCAGCCTGGGGTTATTTTTCCCAGCCTTCCGGGCCGATTTCAAACAGCCTGCCCCAGGGCAGTTCCACCGGCAGAGGAGCCAGGCAGGTGCGCGCTGTCCATTTTTCCAGTTCCCGGTTGATGAACATCGTCATGGCTTTTTTGTGCGCCCCCAGCCGCCAGATGAACGCATCCCGCGCCTGGGCCTCCTGCACCGCACGGGGCCGCACCACCGAGTAATAACCGATGTCCTCCAATATCCGCCAGTTCAGGCTCACCAGCAGGCCTTGCGGGTCTCCCACGCCCCACAGCCCCAGGCCCAGGCAAATGCCCAGGCTGTTGCTGGCGGTGTTAAATCCGCAGTAACTGCCCAGCGCGTCCGCCATCATCAGGCGTTGCAGCGGACGCATCAGGCTGGGATGCCCGCCGTTGGCGGCAAACATGTCCGCGATAAACCAGCGCCGGATTCCTGTTTCGGCTTCGGGCCAGTCGGGCCGTTTGGGCCAGTGACGGATGCCCGCCATGGCGTCCAGCGGTTTGGGGTGGGCCAGCAGATAGAGCGCATCGGTGGCCTTTTCATCTGCCGAAAGACCCAGAAAAGCCATCTTGGTTTTCAGGGTTTCACCCAGGGGTTGGTCTTCAAAGGGCGGCACAATGTTTTCGGCCCCTTCGTGGCTCCAGAGCACCCGCACGGTTTTGGGCACGCCGCCGAAGAAATGCCGCGCCAGCACACCCAGGCCTTCAAAGGCCATTTCATCGGCCCCCAGGCTCACCATACCCCGTGTGCCCAGAGGGGCGAGCAGTTGACGCAGCAGCGGGCGCACGGCCTCTTGCGGGCCGCCGGGGGTGCAGTCTTCCTGATACACCGCCAGACGCCAGTGTTTGGTCTGGGCCACCGCCTGGGCCAGCAGTTCCACCACCAGCATCAGCCGCGTC
>CAYJOG010000566.1:0-2094 GCA_964371695.1 uncultured bacterium | reverse complement strand
CAATGGAGGTCTTCGTGCACCACCGGCGACAGCGTGAGGGGGCAACCGGTGATGAGCGACGCCCCCAGCCAGGTGCCTGCCACAATCTGGTCAGGCAGGTTGGTGAAGGTTCCGCCGTTCAGTTTGTCCACGCCTTCCACCTCGATGCGGTGGGTGCCCTCGCCGGAAATCACCGCCCCCAGCGTGCGCAGAAACTCCCCCAGGGCGCGGATGTGCGGCTCCTGCGCGGCATTGTCAATCACGCTCACACCCCGCGCCAGGGTGGCGGCCATCATGAGGTTGGCGGTGGCCCCCACGCTGGGAAAGTTCAGCGACAGGTGCGCGCCTTTGAGTCCCTTGGGAGCGCTGAGCAACACGTTGCCATGGCTGTGCTCGATTTTTGCGCCCATCTGCTCAAAGCCCTTGAGGTGATAGTTGATGGGCCGCGCCCCGATGGCGCAACCACCGGGCAACGCCACCGTGGCCCGGCCAAAACGGGCCAGCAGCGGCCCCATGACATAGGTGCTGGCGCGCATGCGGCGCATGAGGTCATAGGGGGTGTCGAAGGTGCGGATTTCACCGGCGGTGATGGTGGCTTCGTCCTGATTCAGCGCCACCGTGGCCCCCAGGTGTTCCAGCACACGGGCCATGTGGCGGATGTCTTCCAGCCGGGCCAGACGCTTGAGATGCACGGGGTGCTCACTCAGCAGGCAGGCGGCCATGATGGGCAACGCGGCGTTTTTGCTGCCGTCAATGGCGATGGTTCCACTTAGGGGCTGGCCGCCCTCGATTTCAAAATATTCCATGGTGGGGGAGTTTAGCGGTTCAGAGCCTGTTTCTAATTTGCGCCATGTGGAACATGGTGGAATAGAAACAGGCTCTTGCGGGCATGAGTTTGCGAGGAGTCTTTCCAGATGCCCATTGGGGCATCTGGCCGAGCAAAGGCGATAGCGCCCGCATCCGAAAGCCGGAGCTTTGAAAAAGCGCAGGTTTTCGCCACGCCGAAGGGGCTTTGCCCCTGAAGGCGTTGGGTTTATAAAGTCCAGGACGGACTTTATAAACAGACTCTCAGAAGCGCTGCCAGCGCCTGGGCATCCAGTTGTTCCAGCGGCGGCAGGGTGAGCTGATAAACCGGCACGGGGGACAGTGCCGCCAGGGTGTCCAGTTGCACGGCCCCCGGCAACACGGCTTCTCCCCAGCGATGGGTGCGCAGGGTCTGAAAAACCGTCGCGCCGTGAAGCCGCTCCGCCGCCAGTGCATCGCCTTTCCGCAACACCCAAAAGGCCGCCAGGGGGGCCGGTGCGCGGGCGGTGACCACTGGCTCCGGGCTGGGGCACACGGTGTGCTGCATCAAATCGATGGGGGTCATGTCGTCGGCCAGCACGGGGCAACCAGCGGATTGCAACAACAACGCCGTGGTGCTCTTGCCCGCGCCGCTTGGCCCCAGCAGCACGTGGGCGGCGTGGTCTGCCACCACCGCCGCGCCGTGCCACCAGCCCAGGGCGGCAGGCTTAAGCAGCGCCAGAAAATCACCCAGGCCCTGGCTCAGCAGGCGGTGGGCCATGAGGAGTTTTTTTTCATCTGGCGAAAAACCCTGAAGCGGAGACAGACAGATCAACCCCCGGCCCGGCGAGAGCGCCACGGTCATTTTGCCGCCGTAGTTCACCACGGTGGTTTGTTGTTTGGCGTGGTGCTGCACCCCCACGCGCCCCGGCCGGGCGGGCGGCGGCGGCAGGCCCGCCCACTCGTGCAACACGTCCTCGCCCCGCAGGCTCAGGTCCAGCGTGATGAAGTCGGCGGTGTGGTGGGGGGGAGTGTCCAGCGGGTGAAGACGGGCCGCCAGCCAGCTTGCCAGCAGCCCCGCGTGGTCTTCGGTGCGCACCGAGAGCACGCCGTGGGGCAGGGCCGCCAGTCCCCAGGGCGTCATGGCGGACACCTTTCGACAGTGCCGGGTTTTTGCTTCAACCCCTCACCCGGCGCGCTGCGGCACCCTCTCGCCATAAAGGGGCCTGTCATGACCCACATTTTTTTGGCTTGGGAGGGGTCAAGCGGCAATATCAGCAAAAACAGGGAGAACTCCGCCGTCATTCTCGCGAAAGCGGGAATCCAGTAAGA
>CAYJOG010000565.1:0-2096 GCA_964371695.1 uncultured bacterium | reverse complement strand
ATGCTGCCGGGCGCGCCCAGCGGCACGACGGAGTAGGGCGGGCGTCTCGCCTGCCTGAGCGCGAAGCGCGAAACTGCCGGGGTTTATTCAAAAGCAAAAAACAACTTTTTTGATTTTTTGCTCATGTTTAACCCCTCACCCGGCGCTACGCGCCGCCCTCTCCCCATAAAGGGGAGAGGCGTGATGCACCATTGTTTATCACTCGAAATCGTCCACCTTCGGTGAGCGGTGAGGGCTTCGCCCTTCTCGCTGGCGGCATTGTGCCGCCCGGGCAGCCTCGTGGACAACCCGTGCATCATGCCGCGACGCGCTTTGCGACGCCCACTCCCCAGTGGAGGTGAAGGGGCGGTGAAGATGGGTTGAATCAGCCTCCTCTCCCCTACTGGGGAGAGGGTTGGGGTGAGGGGTAGGCAACAAGCGGGCGCAGCCCCACCTTTGTCGCAAACACCGCGCCCGCACTAAACTTTTCGTGTGCCTGAAAGAGAAGCGGAGAAAATTGCTTTTTCAAGGACTCTGCGCCAAGCCAGCACAGACGCCGAGGGCAAGTTGTGGAGCGCCCTGAGAAACCGGAAACTGGATCAACACAAATTCCGGCGGCAATTCACGCTTGGACCATACGTCTTGGATTTTTATTGCCCGGCGTTGCGCCTTGCGGTGGAAGTGGATGGGGGCCAACACCTGGAGGCCGAAGGGCTTTTGCGGGACAAGGCACGGACGGCTTTTTTGCAGTCCAAGGGCGTCGCTGTTTTTCGATACACCAACCTGGAGGTGCTTCAAAACCTGCCTGGGGTGGTGGAGGCGTTGCTGGCCGTTGTGAAAGAAAGAGAAGAGGGTTTATAGGCTTTTTGTTTGACCCCTCACCCCAACCCTCTCCCCATAAAGGGGAGAGGGAGTGGGCAAACCATTTTTCATTTCAGGCAGCCGGGCAGGGGAAAAACCTCTCGGCGCATCCCGCGCCTCGGCCCCCACCGGGGGTCGGCTTTTCCCTCCGAAACCCTCACCGCCACCCTGGGTGGGGGGTGAGGGCTTCGCCCTTCTTGCTGGCGGCATCGTGCCGCCAGCAGCCGGGCAGCCTCGGCCGCTCTCGCCACAACCAGTGGGGCGGTCCTTGGGACTGGCGGCCTCGGTTCTAACCCCCCCCGCCCTAACGATATTGACCTTGTGGGCGGTGTGGGCTTCGAACCCCCGACCTCATGGGTGTAAACCATGCGCTCTAACCAACTGAGCTAACCGCCCGACAGCATTACTTTAGCCGGTTTTCCCGCATTTGGCCCGGCGGGGCCTGTCAGCTCAAACCCAGGCGGCTGAACATGGAGCGCAGCAGGTCGCGCCGCGACACCCAGCCCGCCACCTGGGCGGTGCCCTCTTTCATCACGGGCATGTGCTTGAGGTTTTTGCTGGCCATGATGGCCGCCACCTTCACGATGGACTCCGCCTCCACCACTTTTTCCACATGGGGCGACATCACGTCTTTCACCAGCGTGCGTTTGAGGCGTTTCTGGATTTCGCGCATCAGTTCTTTGTCTTCAGCGTGGCTTTGCAGTGTCATGACCTTGAACAGGTTGGGGGCCATGGCGCGAATCAGGTCTGCGTCAGAAATCACACCCACCATGTCGCCGTTTTCATCCACCACCGGCCCGCCGCTGATGCGGTTGCGATACATGATGGCGAACACGTCTTCCAGGCTCATTTGAGGCTCAAAACTGATCACCTCTTTGGTCATGATTTTCTTGATGGGCATGTTGTTCCTCCTTGAACCACTGCCGGGCGGGTGGCGCACCCGCCCCGGTCAGCATAAAACGCCTGTGTGATGAAAGCCGCCGCGCTGGCCATGGCCGCGCCGCTGTGGCAACCGCCGGTGTGGGGGTCCACCGCCTCGCAGGCATCACCGCCATCCATGACGGCCCCCAGCAGGGCGCGTCGGCCATGGGCGGCGTCCAAGCCAGACAACACCCGCGCCGCCAGCCCCATTGTCCACGCCCCGCCGCCGTGGATGTTGCCTTCGCCCCGGAACTCCCCCGCCGTGTGAAAAGGGTTCCGCGCCCCCGTCACCCAGGCCGCCGTGCGGCGCATGAGCGGGTGACGGGCGTTCACAA
>CAYJOG010000564.1:0-2103 GCA_964371695.1 uncultured bacterium | reverse complement strand
CGGCTGCTGGCGGCACGACGCCGCCAGCAAGAAGGGCGAATCCCACCGGCCCTACCACCCGGGGGGGAATCGAAGGCTGAAAACGCAGCTTATCAAAATGCCTCTTACACTCAGCCGATCTGGCCGGTGGGGATGAGAACCGAGCCAGCGGGTGTGCGGTGCACACCGAGGCGCAGGATGCGCCGAGAGCTGGCGAGGCTGCCCGGCTGCTGGCGGCACGACGCCGCCAGCAAGAAGGGCGAATCCCACCGGCCCTACTACCCGTAGGGGAATAGAAATTCAACCGGCTCTGCCCCGCCGTCATTCCCACGAAAGCGGGAAACCAGTTGAAACATGAACATCACACTTTGTTCTTTTTTTCAGTGGCACGGACAGTCCATTGCTGTCAGGTTTATTTGTAGCCCCGGCGTCCCGCCGGGAGCAATAAAACGCCGAAGGCGTCACCAAACAGGGGTTTTTAAAAGCCCCTAACAAAACTGGTTTTGTTGGGGGATCTGCGGACCTGGATGGTCCGCATCCGAAACCCGGAGGATTAAAAACCTGTAGGGTTTCGCGCTCGAGACGGGGATTCATTCCCCGTCTCGGCGATAACAAAACTCCACGGAGGGAGTTTTGTCAGGGGTTTTAAGTGAAATACGAAGAGAAATCTGAATGGTGTGCGCCTACGGCGCGTTTGACCCTCCCGGCGGGACGCCGGGGCTACTACAAAAAATCCTTGATGATTTGCAATTTTTCTCACAAACCTGACAGCAACGGACAGGAGTGCCGTGCCACTTAAACCGGTTTTTCATGTTTGACTGAATCCCCGCTTTCGCGGGAATGACCTGGGCGCATCACCAATACTGGTGCGGCATGGTCACGCCCTCACCCCCCAGCGGTTTTCTGGTGTTGAACAAACCCCCCGGCCCCAGCAGCGCACGGGCGCTGGCAGTGGCGCGGCGGGGGCTGGGGGTGAAAAAAGCGGGTCACACTGGCACGCTGGACCCCTTCGCCGAAGGGGTGCTGGTGATGGCCGTGGGCGGGGCCACGCGCCTCACCGAGCTGGTGATGGCGTTGCCAAAAACCTACGAGGCCCGTTTTCAGTTGGGGCTGTCCACCGACTCGCTGGACATCACCGGCAAGGTGCTGGCCCAACAAGCCCCCCGGCCTTTGACGCCAGATGAAGTCCAGTCCGCCACCCTCCTGTTGGCCAGCCAGACCACACAGATCCCCCCCATGGTCAGCGCGCTCAAGCAGGGCGGGGAGCGGCTCTATGACCTGGCCCGCCGGGGGCTGGAAGTGCCCCGCGCCCCACGGCCCATTCAGGTGAGCCAAGTCACGCTGCTGGATCAGACACCGGACACCCTCTCCCTGTCGCTCACCGTCAGCCGGGGCACCTACATCCGGTCTTTTGCCGAACTGCTGGGCCTGCACTGGGGCCAGCCGGTGGTGCTTGCCGCCCTCAGGCGCACCGCCGTGGGCCCTTTTGATCTCTCCATGGCGCTTTTGCCCGAAGACGTCACACCCGCCACACCACTGCAACCCCTGGACAGGGCCGCGCCGGGACAGCCCATGGTGACACTGAGCGCCGAAGGCTGGCGCAAGGCCCGTCTGGGGCAAAAACTATCACCAGACCAGTTTTCTGGCAGCGATGCACCCGCCCCTGGTGTGCGGGTGGTGGTGCTGTTTGAAGACGAGGTGGTGGGCCTGGGGGTTGTCTTGCCCAGCGGCCTGCATGTGGATAGGGTGCTGGGGTAATGTGGGCAGGATTGAAGCGAAATCGCGTGTTGTCATCCCTTTTGGGAGTAGGCGCGACGCCCCCGTCGCGCAACAACCAAAACAAACTCAGGGTGCTGACTTAATGCAAATCCTCCACTGGCCTTCTGACGATGTCTGGCCCGGCCCGCCTTCCGCCGTCACCATCGGCGTGTTCGATGGCCTGCACCTGGGGCATCAAGAGGTTTTCCGTCAGCTCAAGACCACCGCCGGGGATCGCCCCCTGGGGGCCGTCACGTTTTTCCCCCACCCCAAAGAGGTGCTCACCGGCCAGCCCGTGCCCCTGATTTTTCCGCTGGAAAAACGCCTGGAAACACTGGCGGAGCAGGGCCTGGATTTTTGCCTGGT
>CAYJOG010000563.1:0-2107 GCA_964371695.1 uncultured bacterium | reverse complement strand
TAGGGCGGGTGTCCTCACCCGCCTGAGCGCGAAGCGCGAAACAGCCGGGGTTCAAGCAAGAAAACAAAAACCTTGTTCGGTTTTTTTGTTTTTCGATAAGCCCCTCTCCCCAACCCTCTCCCTCAAGGGGAGAGGGAGTAGCCTGTCCGGCATCCGGCCCGGATTTGTGCTCTCCCAAGTCAGAAAACGCTTTAAAGCAGCACCTCATCCACATCCACCATTTTGGCCCTGAAGAACTCACCCAGGCATTTGGCCTGGGGGTCTGGCGCAAGAGACGCCCCCACCCCATCACCCAGATATCCCTTGAGGATGAAGTTGAGCGCCCACAGGTTGGGCAGTTCGTAACGTTCGATTTCGCCCGTAAAACCGCTGGGGGCAAGCCACTTTTTCATCTGCTCCACCGTGAGCAGATTACGCAGCCAGGGATAGTGCTCGGCCTTGCGCACCCAAAACCCCACGTTGGCATTGCCGCCCTTGTCGCCGCTGCGACTGCCCGCCACCCGCCCCAGGGGCAAACGCCGCACCCGCCCCGTGGGTACCGGCGAGGGGGCCAGCACCCGGTGGGGCGAGGCCACCGGCTCGCCCGTGCGGACGGGGTGTTCCACCCCATGGGTTTCGCCGCCCATTTCCACCGTCATGCTGATTTTGTCACGGGGCACCAGGGTGGGAAAGAACACACCGCAGGCCTGGGCTTTTTCGGGCAAAGACCCCAGTGACAAACCCGGCAGCGTCGAGAGCGCCAGTTCAATCGCCCGCTGACCAAAAATGCGGTCCACCTTGCGCTGGTCCAGGTCCCGCGCCCCCAAGGTGACAAACGTGAGGTTGTGGTTGGGCGTGGGCGGGTCTTCGACAAAGGCCTGCAACACGTCCATGCGGGTTTCGGCGAAGTTCTGCTTGCCCCCCACCAGGGGCCAGAACACGTCTTCCAGCAGTTTGGCTTTGGCCAGAGGGTCTGCCCCCCCCACCACAAACTTGGCGGAATTGCGGTAACCCGCCGCCAGATTCACCCCCACCTTGAGCAGGTCCGTGGGCGGGCCGCCCTGCATGTCTTTTATCCGCACGCGGTCGGGGGCTTCCTGCTCTACGTGCAGGGTGTCCAGGCGGGCGAGGCAGTCGGGGCTGTGATAGTCCAGGGACTGGATTTCGTAAAGCAACTGCGCCTTGATGGAGTCCACCGTCACCACGCCGCCGGTGCCGGGGTGTTTGGTGATCACCGAAGAACCATCGGCGTAGACCTCGGCAATGGGAAACCCCACGTTGTGATAGTTCTGCACCTCTTGCCAGAAGCTGTAATTGCCCCCCGTGGCCTGCGCCCCGCACTCAATCACGTGGCCCGCCACCAGCGCGCCCGACAGCGGCGAATAATCCGTCGGCGACCAGCCAAACCGCCATGCGGCGGGGGCCATCACCAGGGCGGCGTCGGTGGTGCGGCCGGTGATCACCACGTCCGCCCCCAGTTCCAGCGCCTTCACCAGACCCCAGCACCCCAAATAAGCATTGGCCGCCAACGGCATGCCCTTGGCCTGTTTCAGGGGCAGGCCCGTGTCGGCGTGTTTCAGTTCCAGGCCCTCTTTTTGCCACGCGCCAATCTGGCTGGTGACGTCATCGCCCAGCACCACGGCGATTTTGGGCGAGATCCCCAGCTTGGCCGCCGCCTCTCCCAGCGCCGCCGCCAGCCCCTTGGGGTTCAGCCCCCCGGCGTTGGTGAGCACCTTGATGCCTTTTTCCAGACAGGTTCCCAGCACGTCTTCCATCTGCTTGAGAAAGGTCTTGGCAAAACCCCTCTTGGGGTCGGTCATTTTGTCCTTGAACAGAATGAGCATGGTCAGCTCGGCCAGCCAGTCGCCGGTGAGCACGTCTATGTCGCCGCCGGTCACCTGCTCTTTGGCGGCGCTCAGGCGGTCTCCATAAAAACCGGAACAGTTGGCGATGCGAATGGGGCCTTGGGTGGTCATGGCCACATCTTGACCAAGTTTTTGACCAAAACCAACCGGGGATTTCAGGGGGCGGGGCAGGCCACAAGCGGTAACGCCATTAAATGAGAGAATGCCGCCCTTGCCCCCTCTCCCCTACTGGGGAGAGGGTTGGGGTGAGGGGTAGGCAATAA
>CAYJOG010000562.1:0-2117 GCA_964371695.1 uncultured bacterium | reverse complement strand
GCCCCCCCGACAATCCCAAGGTCACCTGGCAGGAGACCAAAAAGACCTTTGATATAAGAGGCAAGGTGTATGTGGGCAGCAGCACCCCCGGCGGCATGAGCACCATTGATTATGTCTGTGAGGTGCGCCGCACCCCCGTGCAGGGCAGGCCCCGGTCAGAGGTGATCAACCTGTGGGTGGGTGTGCCGGAGCAGCGATATTGAGAAGGCTTCCTCCCACCATCTTCCCCCATGTCTTGACTGTCTCCCCCACGGGTGGAGAATGGCCCCCGCCAAAGGAGGTTGCCCCGTGAAATACCGCATTCAGGCGGGCATGCTGGCTTTTTACATGCACCGGCTTTCGGGCCTTGCCCTTCTCTTTTATCTCATCCTGCACATCCTTTCCATGGGGCATCTGGCCCAGGGGCCGGAGCACTTCAACGCCTACATGGCCAAATACAACACACCGGTGTTCAAACTGGCCGAGATCGCCCTGTTCGCCCCGGTGCTGTTTCACGCGCTCAATGGCCTGCGCATCATTCTGGTGGACCTGCTGGACCTCACGCACCTGCAAAAACAGATGTTTTACGCCGTGCTGGCCGCCACCGCCGTGGGCTGGCTGGTGATGGCGTTTTTCATGTTCCAGCACGCCGACGTGCTGCAACAGGCCCTGGGTCTGAAAAAGGCGGTGTCGCCATGACCTTCAGCCCCCGTGGCCGCCAAGGGGGCGGCGTGGTGGAGTGGTATGTGCAACGCCTGAGCGGCGGTGTGCTGCTGCTGGCGGTGGTGTTTCACTTCGTTTACATGCATACCATCAAGACCACCAACCCCCGTGACCTCAACTTTGACAGCGTGGCCGAGCGCCTGGGCAACCCGGAGTGGGTGATTTTCAACCTGATTCTGGTCACCTTCAGCCTGCTGCACGCCGTGATTGGCCTGAAAATCAGCCTGGACGACTTCATCAAAAATCGCCTCGCCCGCCTGACGACCCTGAGCGTGGTGTATGTGTTCATGGCCGCCCTGTGGGCCTATGGGGCCTTTGCCATTGTGAAGGTGGGCGTGAACGCCCGGCAGGCCCACGCCGCCCCTGCGGCTGAAACCGGCCTGGACGAATACAACGCCCAGCAGGAGCCCCTCTCTGGCGACACCGGGCCCCAGGCGGGAGACCCGCCGCCCCAGGAAGAGCCGGAGTGGTATCCCCAGGAAGGGGGCGAACAATGATCCACCGACACGAAGTATTGATTGTGGGCGCGGGCGGCAGCGGACTGATGAGCGCGCTGGCGGCCAGCCACAAGGCCGACGTGGGCGTCATCAGCAAGCTCTACCCCACCCGCAGCCACACCGGCGCGGCCCAGGGGGGCGTCTCGGCCAGCCTGGGAAACCTTGAAGAAGATCACTGGGAATGGCACATGTTCGACACCGTGAAGGGGTCGGATTATCTGGGCGACCAGGACGCCATCGAGTTCATGTGCAAAGACGCCCCCCGGGCGATTTATGAACTGGAACACCTGGGCCTGCCCTTTAACCGCACGCCAGAGGGGCGCATTGCCCAGCGGCGGTTTGGCGGCCACACCCGCGACCACGGCAAGTCGCCCGTGCGCCGCGCCTGTTACAGCGCCGACCGCACCGGCCACATGATTCTGCAAACCCTGTTTGAGCAGTGCGTGAAAAATGAGGTGCGGTTTTACAACGAGTATTTTGTAATGGACCTGCTGATGGTGGACGGCGCCTGTTGCGGCGTGGTGGCCATGGACCTGCTCACGGGCCGCCTGCACACGTTCCAGGCCAAGTCGGTGGTGTTCGCCACCGGTGGTTATGGCCGGGCTTGGCGCACCACCAGCAACGCACTGGCGAACACGGCAGACGGCATGGCCATCGCCTATCGCCGGGGCATCCCCCTGCAGGACATGGAGTTTGTGCAGTTCCACCCCACGGGCCTGCGCAAGCTGGGCATTCTGGTGAGCGAGGCGGCGCGGGGCGAAGGCGGCATTTTGCGCAACCGCACCGGTGAGGCGTTCATGGAGCGTTACGCCCCCACCATCAAAGACCTCGCCCCCCGCGACATGGTGAGCCGCAGCATTTATTTTGAGGTGCGCGAGGGCAAGGGCATTGACGGCAAGGATTACGTTCACCTGGACC
>CAYJOG010000561.1:0-2130 GCA_964371695.1 uncultured bacterium | reverse complement strand
CTGGGTGCCCATTGGGGCACCCAGCCGCGAGAAGGCGATAGCACGCCGGGGCTACATCAAAAAGCCCAGGCGATCTCACACTTTTTTTCCTTAACCCAACAGGCATGGGCAAAAATCCTCGGACAAAACTGGTTTTGTCAAAAGTGATCAGTCAGCAGATTCAGTCGCGCCCGTGGGCGACAGTGCCCCGGCCTGGGAGGCTTCGGAGCCGTTGTGCTGGTGGGGCGAGGGCAGGTGGCTGGATTCTTCTTCGTCGTCGCGGTCCCGCCCCTGGGCCATGCCATAACGCTGCATCTTGAGCACCAGCGTGGTGCGTTTGACTCCCAACAGGCGGGCCGCCCTTGCCTTGACGCCCTTGGACTGGCGCATGGCCTCGCGGATGAGCCGTTTCTCGTACATTTCCACCCGTTGCTTCAGCCCCAGGCGCTTGGGGGCCGGAGATTGCCGTGCGCCCTCCAGCACACTGCCGGGCAGCGTGTTTTCGTCCAGAATCGGGTCGTCGCTGTAAATCACCATGTGCTCCATGGTGTTGGCCAGTTCCCGCACGTTGCCGGGCCATTCATAGGCTCGCAGCAGGGCCATGGCCTCGGCGGCGATGGGTTTGGGGTTTTGCCCCAGCCGTTGCGCGGCGATTTTGGCGAAATAATCACACAGCAGGGGGATGTCCTGGGGGCGTTCCCGCAGGGGGGGCAGCACCAGATGCACCACGTTGAGGCGGTAATAGAGGTCTTCGCGGAAAAGCCGCTGGTCCACGAGTTCCTTGAGGTTGCGGGAGGTGGCCGCCACCACGCGCACCCGCACCTGACGGGTCTGGTTTTCGCCCAGACGGGTCAGCACGCCGTCTTGCAGCACCCGCAGCAGTTTCACCTGCAGGGGCAGGGGCACCTCGCTGATTTCATCCAGAAAAAGAGTGCCGCCGTCGGCGGCCTCCAACAGGCCCGTGCGGTCATAAAGCGCACCGGTAAAAGCCCCCGCCACATGGCCAAAAAGCTCGCTCTCAAACAGGTTGGAGGGGATGGCCCCACAGCCCATGGCCACAAACGGCCCCTGGCCAAGGGGGCTTTGCTGGTGGCTCAGGCGGGCCAGCAGCTCTTTGCCCACGCCCGTTTCTCCCTCCAGCAGCAAGGTCGCGCCGTGTTGCGCCGCCGTAATAGCCTGCCGCACGACACCCAGCGTGAGGGCGTCCTGCCCAATCCAGATCACCGGCTGGGAGGAAGGGTTGTTCACGGAGCGGTCCCCCTCCCCGTGTCCCCGACTGTGTACAGTTGCATGTGGCAAATCTTAAACTATTGTGAGGTCAATCACAAATGAATCCAGTTTGTCTCAACAGGGATGAACACTATTAAGCAATATGAAACAATACCTGCACATCATTCAACAGACACCCGCCGAGCCGACAGGGCACCTGCTGGTGCTGGCCAAAGAGATGAACCTGCCGGTGAAGGTGCATCTGGTGGGTCAGGATTCTCTCAGTGGTGTTACACATTTGAACACTTCTGGTCTGGTGCTGCTGGGGGGGCCGATGTCGGCGGTGGATGACAAGGCACACCCGACTTTGCCGCAACAACGGGCGTTGGTGCGCTTGGCGGTGGAAAAGGACCTGCCCCTGCTGGGCATTTGCCTGGGGGCCCAGATCATTTCCAGCGCCATGGGGGGCGAAGTGTTCCAGGCCCGTGCGCCAGAGGTGGGGTGGGGCAGGGTGGCCCTGACACAGGAGGGCAAAATCTGCCCCCTTTTCAAAGGCGTGCCAGAGCGTTTCGACACCATCCAGTGGCACTTCGACACCTTCACCATTCCGCCGGGCACACGCAAAATCGCCTGGGGGCAGCGGGTGTCCAATCAGGCCATCTGGGCGGGCAAGTCTGTGTTTGGCCTTCAGTTTCACACCGAAACCGACGAGGCCATGCGCTCTGCGTGGTTCACGAGGGAAGAACTCAAAAACCGCTACGCCCTTTTTCAGCGCCAGACCGCCCAAAAACTCAAAACCCACGAAAAGGAACGCCAGCGGCTGCTGGTGAACTTTTTGAAGCTGGTGCAGCAAAAGAGTTGATTGAATCAAGATTATTTGGAGGGCTTTGCCCCCCAAACCCCCCACCGAGGGGATTCATCCCCTCGGACACCCCAGGTTTG
>CAYJOG010000560.1:1851-2133 GCA_964371695.1 uncultured bacterium | reverse complement strand
GAACTGCACACCGCAGAACACGATGATGTCCTTATCGGTGGCCTGGGCGCGGCGGCAAAGCTCCAGGGAGTCGCCGCGAAAATCCGTCACAGAGGTGTAAAGAGCGGCCTCCATGTAGTTGTGGCCAAGGATGATGGCGTTTTTTTCTTCTTTCAGGCGGTTGATGCGCACCGCCAGTTCGGCCTTGTGGCGAAGCTCGAACTCCGGCGCAAGGCCCTTCAGGCGCACGCGCATTTCCTCATAAGTTTGTTCCACGCTTAAAGGGGTGGTGATCACTGGGCC
>CAYJOG010000560.1:0-1841 GCA_964371695.1 uncultured bacterium | reverse complement strand
AAACCTTGGGCCAGCCGTGGCGGTTTTGGGCCGTCACGCAAAGGAAATGATAGTGAAAAATCCCTTGATTGAGTGGCGTTGGCTGGTCTCCCCATTCGGGGGAGCCGAAAGTATAAGCAAAATCCCCCGCTGCCCAAGAAGTCGCCCATACCAAACTTGAAAAGGGTTTGGAAGGGGCGAAACCCCTGGGCCAAAACCGTCCAGGCGCATCAGGGGCGACTTGCATTCCTGGATGGAATGCTCACGAAAACCGAGCATAGCGTAGGTTTTCGCCCACAATCCTGAGGCCTTGCCGAGGGGTTGTGGGGCCGAAAAAAGTCCAGGACGGACTTTTGCAGGCTCACCCAAGAAGTGGTGGTGTTTGTGTCAAAAAGAATGATCTGGCTCAGTCTTCTGAGGTTGGCGGCAAAGGTTCTGCTTCAGGTGGTTCTGGTTCTCCTGGTTCTTCTGGTTCTTCGGGTGCAGCGTTCGGGTCCACCTTGGCCAGCAGACTGAACTTCCACTCCTTGGGAAAACCCAGTTTGGGCAGATCGGATTTCATGAAGGTGTGGGCGGCTTTTTCGCTGTCAAAAGCCCGTGCCAACTGGCAACTGTTATTGAACACCAGCACGGTGAAGTCTCCTTCGCCCAGTAACTCCGCCACGCTGTAGTGCGCGTCCGAAAGAAAGTTCAGGGTGTTGTTCTGGTCGCGGCAAAACTGCACGGATTCTTTTTCGTGGTTCATCACACGCACCAGTTCGGCGCTCAGGCCCTGGCGCTCGCGGGTGGTTTTGACGATGGCGTAATTCATAACCCCGGCAGGATAACAGAAGGAACGGTGAGGCAGTTGGGTAATAATGCCTGTGTCAAACCACTTCAGGAGGTTCACATGGCCAGCATCTTTCAGCCCGACCTGTTCAAGGGCAAGTCGGTGTTCATCACCGGCGGCACCAGCGGCATCAACCTGCGCATCGCCGAACGCTTCAGCGAACAGGGGGCGAACGTGGCCATTCTGGGCCGGAACCCCGAAAAGGCCGAAAAGGCTGCCGAAGGGGTTCGGGGTTTTGGTGGAAAATGTCTGCCGCTGACCGCCGACGTGCGGGATTACCCCGCCCTTGAGACGGCCATGGCCACCGCCCGCGAGGCCCACGGCCCCTTTGATGTGGTGCTGGCGGGCGCGGCGGGCAACTTTCCCCAGCCCGCAGCGGCGCTCAGCGCCAACGGCTTCAAGGCGGTGGTGGACATTGACCTGCTGGGGGCGTTCAACGCCTTCAAGGCGGCGTTTAATCACCTGCGCAAACCGGGGGCCAGCCTGCTGGCGCTTTCGGCGGTGCAGAGTTTTTCGCCCATGGCCTTTCAGGCCCACGTGTGTGCTGCCAAGGCGGGCATTGACATGCTGGTGAAAACCCTGGCCCTGGAGTGGGGGGGCCTGGGTGTGCGGGCCAACTGCATCAACCCCGGCCCGGTGGACGACACCGAAGGCATGGATCGCCTCACCCCCACCGAAGACGCCAAAAAGAAGCTGGAAGCCGCCATTGCCCTGGGGCGTTACGCCACCAAGGATGAAATCGCTGATCTGGCCCTGTTTTTGTGCAGCCCGGCGGCGGCCTACATCACCGGCGCGACGATGGTGATAGACGGCGGCCAGTCCCTGGCGGGGTCGGGGCTTTTCATGAAGGCCATGTTGGGGTAACCACCCCTTGACCTTTTCTGCCCAGGATTATGCCCGGCAGGTGTTGCTGAAAGACGGCACACCCATGTTGCTCCGGTCTGTGCGCCCCGCCGACAAAAAGGCCCTGCTGGACCTGTTTTACCGCCTCTCTCCCCGCTCGGTCTATTTCCGGTTTTTCCAGGCCAAAACC
>CAYJOG010000559.1:0-2155 GCA_964371695.1 uncultured bacterium | reverse complement strand
GGGGAAAACCCGGCGGCTGCGCGCCCAGCAGGGGCGTCATCTGGTCCACGGGGTTCTGAAAAACCGCCAGCACCCGCAGGCCCCGGCGTGTCCATTCTGCTTCACGCTGCGCCATCTCATGCACCCGCAGATAACACAGCGGGCACCCGGCGTGACGAAAAAACGCCAGCCACACCTTGTGGCCTTTCTGGTGCGACAGCCGCACGTTTTCGCCCGTGTGGGCGGGCAGTTCAAAGTCCGGCGCACCATCTCCTGCTCTCACCGGCCTGCGCGCCACGGCATGAATTTTACCAGCGGCCAGCCCCGGGGTGTTGCGATACAATTCGCCCATGGCCAACCTTTTCGGCCTTGCCTTCAAGGACATTTTTTCGGCGGAATACCATATTCGCCAGGTGGTGCAACCCACCCCCATGGTGCGCTCGCGCCGCCTGAGCAAAAAATGCGGCGGCGAAACCTTTTTCAAGCTGGAGAACCTGTTGCAGCCGGTGGGGTCGTTCAAGCTGCGGGGGGCCTACAACAAAATCGCCTCGCTCAGCGACGCCGAAAAAGAGCGCGGCATCGTGGCCGTGAGCGCGGGCAATCACGCCCAGGCGGTGGCGTTCTGCGCCCAGATGTTCGGCATCGAGGCCACCATTTTCATGCCAGAGACCACACCCGAAGTGAAGGTGGAGAACACCCAGATTTATGGGGCCAAGGTGGTGCTCAAGGGCGCGAATTATGACCAGAGCAAGGAGCACGCCCACGAGTTCCAGTCCATCACCGGCAAGGCGTTCATTCATCCGTTCTGCGACCCCAAAATCATCAGCGGCCAGGGCACGGTGGCGCTGGAGATATTGCGTCAGGACCCGGACATCGACACGCTGCTGGTGCCGGTGGGCGGGGGCGGGCTGATCATTGGCTGCGCCATGGCGGCCAAACACATCAACCCCAACATCCGTGTCATCGGCATTCAGCCAGAGGTCTCCGCCCCCTGGGCGCACAGCCTGAAGGCGGGGCGCCGCACGCCGGTGGACACCCAGCGTTCGCTCGCAGACGCGCTCATCGGCACCATCATCAGCGACGAGTTTTTTGAGTTTTTCCGTCACTGGGTAGACGACGTGGTGACGGTGAGCGAAGAGACGATTGCCGAGAGCATTTACTGGATGCTAAAGAACCACCGCATGGTGATAGAGGGCGGCGGCGCGGTGGGCATCGGCGCGCTGCTCAAAGAAAAAGTGGACGTGGCGGGCCGCCGCACGGCGGTGGTCATCACCGGCTGCGGCCTGGACAACAGCGCGCTTTTGGATGTTGTACACCGTTTTGAACACGCGTGAACAGTCAAACCCGGTTGCCACGGCCTGCTAAAATCCCCCCGTGCCGCCACGCCGACGGATTTCCTGTTTTGCCGCCTGCGCCCTGACGGGTGGGCTGGGACTGTTGTCGCTGACGGGTTGCGGCGGCAACGTCAAACCCAGCGACAAGGCGTTTTTCCCCGACCCCGCCCCCATGTTGCAGGGTGTGGCACTCATCCCGCCTCCGCCTGCAGAGGGCGTCGCTCACCGTGGGGCCAGACTGTCGGGCCTGAACCTGCTGCCCGCGCCAGAGGGAGAAACCATCACGATGGCGGCCATTGATAACACCGGCGCACCGCTCGCGGGTGTGAGCGCGGTGAGCACCACCGTCACGCGCGACGGCCAGTTTGCGTTTTACGCCCTGCCCAGCCGTTGTGTGGCCGCGCCCACCACCAAACCCTGCGTGGCCGGGGCCAGCCCCAACCTGTTGCTGAGCATGGGAGAGGGGCATCATCGCCAGCGGGCGCTGGTGATGTTCCAGACCGATCAGGTGCTGGACCCGGTGAGCGAGGCGGTGACCGCAGCGGTGCTGAGCAGCAGCAAGGGGCTGGCGCAGTTCGGCCCCATCGTCACCGGCCCCCTCACCGAGGCGGTGCGCGAAGAAACCCGCGGCGTGGCCGTGTTGCCGGGCCAGGACGCCGCCACGGTGGCCGCCGAAGTGCTCTCGGCCAGCGCCAGCCTGCGCGGCGCGGTGAAGTAACCCCGCCTTAGTTCATTTGGATTTATATGAGTAGCGGTGATATCCACATCGCTGCTGTATTTGTGCGGTAGTTTGCGAGGAATCTTTCCAGATGCCCATTGGGGCATCTGGCCGAGCAAAGGCG
>CAYJOG010000558.1:0-2160 GCA_964371695.1 uncultured bacterium | reverse complement strand
GCGCGCCAAAACCCCGGGGGGCTTTTTTTATTGACCACGCCGCCCGCACGCTGCTTGGGTTGCTCACGGCGGGGGGGGGCGAGGCCAAGTTCTATTGGCTTCTCAATCTGGACGCCGACGTGGTGCAGGAGGCCCGTTATCTGGCCTATGGGGGCATCACCAGCGGGCCGGTGGCCGACGCGTTTTGCGAGGCGGTGCAGGGCAAACGGTTTGAAGACGCTTGCGCGCTGGGCGCGGATGAAGTCGCCCGACGCCTTGGGCCAGATCCCTTTGCCAGTCAAGGCGCGGCGGCGTTCGGTTTTTTGGAGGACTTGCAGAAAAAGCTCCGGCAGGCCCGCCCCGGCGTGGTGCTGCTGCCCAAACCCGCCGACGAAAAACGTTATGTGCGCAAGCCGGTGGAAGAAATGACCGAAGCCGACAAAAACTGGTTGCCGCTGGGGCTGGCCAAAAAACTGGAACAGGCCGACGCCCTGCTGAAAACCGCCGTGGCGGCGCGGTTGCACCTGTCTGCGGGTGACCTCGAAATCACGGGTCTGCACGACGACCTGAATATCGTGCTGCGGTTTCACAAAGCCCTTGCGCCAGAGCAGGTGCCCACGTCGCTCAAACTGGCCGAAGAAGTTTTTCGGTCAAAGCTGCATCCTGAAATCGTGGTGAAAGAGGGCGGCACATGAGCGCGACAAAAGAAGCCCTCAAGGCGTCGGCCTATAAATACGGCTTTCACACCGATGTGGAAAGTGTGGCGTTTCCCCGTGGTCTGAACGAAGACGTGGTGCGCCTGATCAGTCAGGTCAAGGAAGAGCCGGATTTCATGCGGCAATTCCGCCTCAAGGCGTTGCGTCAGTGGCAAAAAATGAATGAGCCGGTCTGGGCGCGGGTGAAGTACCCGCCCATTGATTTTCAGGACATCGTTTATTACGCCGCCCCCAAGCCCAAAAAAAAGCTGGGCAGCATGGACGAAGTAGACCCGGAAGTGATCCGCACGTTCGAGAAGCTGGGCATTCCGTTGCAGGAACAGAAACAACTGGCGGGGGTGGCGGTGGACGCCGTGTTTGACAGCGTGAGCGTGGCCACCACCCACAAAAAAAAGCTCTACGACGCAGGCGTGATTTTCTGCTCTTTCACCGAGGCGCTGCACGAGTTTCCCGAACTGGTGGAGCGGTATCTGGCCACGGTGGTGCCGGTGGGGGACAACTTTTATGCCGCGCTCAACAGCGCGGTGTTTTCAGACGGCAGTTTTGTATATGTGCCCCCCAACACCCGCTGCCCGCTGGAGCTGAGCACTTATTTCCGCATCAACAACGCCGACTCCGGTCAGTTCGAGCGCACGCTCATCATCTGCGACAGCAACAGTTATGTGAGTTATCTGGAAGGCTGCACCGCGCCGATGTTTGACACCAACCAGTTGCACGCCGCCGTGGTGGAACTGGTGGCGAACGACAACGCCGAAATCAAATATTCCACGGTGCAGAACTGGTATGCCGGAGACCCCAAAACAGGCAAGGGCGGCATTTTCAATTTCGTCACCAAACGGGGCAAGGCCGCCGGGCGGCGCAGCAAAATAAGCTGGACCCAGGTGGAGGCGGGCAGCGCCATCACCTGGAAATATCCCAGTTGCCTGCTGCTGGGAGACGAAAGCGTGGGTGAGTTCTATTCCGTGGCGCTCACCAACGGAAAAATGCAGGCCGACACGGGCACCAAGATGATCCACAAGGGCAAAAACACCACCAGCGTCATCATTTCCAAGGGCATTTCCGCCGACGAATCGGTGAACACTTACCGGGGGCTGGTGAAGGTGCTGGGGGGGGCTGCGGGGGCGCGCAACTTTACGCAATGCGACAGCATGTTGGTGGGGTCTCATTGCGGGGCCAACACGCATCCTTACATTGACGTGGCCACGCAGGATGCGAATATCGAACACGAGGCCACCACGTCAAAAATCAGCGAAGACCAGTTGTTCTATTTCCAGAGCCGGGGCATTGCCCGCGAAGAGGCCATCAGCGCCGTCATCAACGGATTCTGCAAAGATGTGTTTCGGCAACTACCCATGGAATTCGCCGTGGAGGCCGAACGCCTGCTGGCGCTGAAACTGGAAGACAGTGTGGGTTGACAAGGAGAAACAATGCTGAAAATTGAAAACTTGTACGCCAGGGTAGAAGG
>CAYJOG010000557.1:0-2177 GCA_964371695.1 uncultured bacterium | reverse complement strand
AGACCGTGACCGAACGCAAGTGAGGTCACGGGCGGGTGAGGGGGAACAGGCTGGGCAGAAAGAATCAGGCTTTTTTCAAAAGCTCTCTTTCTCCCTCACCCGCCTCCGGTTTCGCTTCGCTCAACCTTCGGCTGCCCTCTCCCTCTGGGAGAGGGCAAAGAAAAAGCCCGTATGCTGTCTACATCTACTTCGAAAATGCTCTAATAATCCCCTCGTCCACCAGCGCCAGCAGTTCCTGGGCGGTGCGCACGGGGTTTTGACAGGTCATGTTCCGGCAAAGGTAAAACACCGGTTCTTCGCCTTCGCTGCCCCGGTTTGCCAGCAGTCCCACACCCGCCGCAGCGTGGGCCGGGGCCTGTTCCGCTTCGCAAAAAGCCAGGGCCAGATGGGGCAGAAAACGCCCTCGCAAACCCCGCAGGACCTGCTGCATTTCCGGGTGATCCGGCGGCCCCACCAGGGCGATTTCCAGCGGCCCGCGGGACAAGCGGTGTACGGCCTCCAGCATGGCCGGGTGACTGATGGGCCGCCTGCGCCACTCTGGCTCAAACCGCCCCAGCACGTGCAGCGCCCGCTGGTGATACACCTCCCCCGCTCCCAGGTGAAACAGCCGGGTGAACAAACCGGCGCAGGCGCTGTTGCCGCTTGGCTCCACACCGTCATAAGCCTCTTGCGTGCGCACCAGCAGGCGCTCGGCGTCGTGACCAGTGTCGAAATAGCCCCCCTCTTCGTTGCGAAACAACCGTTCGATTTCATCGGCCAGGTGGCGGGCAAACTCAAAGTGCGGCAGCTCCCCGGTGGCTTCATACAGGTCCAGCGCCGCCACAGCCAGTTGGGCGTAGTCCACCAGATAAGCCGGATAACGGGCCTGAGCATCACGCCAGCGCCGCAACAAACGCCCCTCCACCGAAAAAAGATTTTGCCGCACAAACACCATGGCCCGGCTGGCCTGACGCACCAGCGCGGGGTTGTCAAAGGCGGCTCCGGCGCGAGCAAAAGCGCTGATGGCCAGGGCGTTCCAACTGGTAAGAATCTTGTCGTCCCGCAGGGGGCGCACCCGCAGGTTGCGCGCCGCCAGCAACACCCCCTTGGCCACGTCCAGCGCCTGCCGGGTTTCTGAGAGGGAAAGCCCGGCGGCCAGGGCGGTATCCGCAAGGGGCCTGGCCACGTGCAGGATGTTCGCGCCGTGCTCAAAATTGCCGCCCTCGGTGACACCCCAAAAATCCATCAGCTCCGCCGCCAGGGGCGCACCACCAATGAGCTTTTCCATCTCCCGTTTTGTCCACACATAAAACTTGCCCTCTTCGCCCTCGCTGTCGGCGTCTTCGGCGCTGTAAAAACCGCCCTCCGGGTGGGTCATGTCGCGGGTGAGATACCCCAGCGTGTCCAGCGCCCAATCACGCCAGCAGTCCTCGCCCGTGCGCTGCCACGCGCCCACCAGCGCCCACACAAACAGGGCGTTGTCATAGAGCATTTTCTCGAAGTGCGGCGCCAGCCAGTGGTGATCGGTGCTGTAACGGCACAGGCCGCCGCCGAGCTGATCATAAATGCCCCCTTCGCGCATTTTGCGCAGGGTGAGCCGGGTCATGTCCAGCAGGTCTTTTTCGCCCGTGCGGCTGTGAACCCGCAGCAGATTCAAAAGACCCATGCTGGGGGGGAACTTGTTGTTGTGGTGAAACAGAAAACCGCCGTGATGAGGGTCGAAAAGCTGCCGGTGGGCGTCTGCGTCCTGTTCTTCGGCGGCGAAGTCCAGCGCCAGATTTTGAGAGCCGGGAGATTCGCCGTGGCGTGCTGAGAGATGCGCCGTGAGCTTGGCCGCCTGCTGGCGCAGATCGCCTTCCTTGTTCATCCACGCCTGGACCACGCCCGCCAGCACCTGGGCGAAACTGGACCGGCCATAAAGCGGCTGCGGCGGCCAATAGGTGCCGCCATAAAAAGGCTCGCCCTGGGGCGTGAGAAAAACATTCAGCGGCCAGCCCCCCTGCTCTCCCATGGCGTGCAGGGCGTCCATATACACCTTGTCCACATCGGGGCGTTCTTCGCGATCCACCTTGATGGCCACAAAATTTTCGTTGAGAAACCGGGCGGTTTCTTCGTCTTCAAAACTTTCCCGCTCCATCACGTGGCACCAGTGGCAGGTGGCGTAACCAATGGACACCAGCACCGGCCTGTTTTCATCC
>CAYJOG010000556.1:0-2178 GCA_964371695.1 uncultured bacterium | reverse complement strand
TGGTGACGCCTTCGGCGTTTATTTGCTCCCGGCGGGACGCCGGGGCTACCAATAAACCTAACAGCAATGGGCGTCCCCGCCTGTGGTCTTGCCTGCGTTCAAATAAAAGGCGGGCGGGACGCCCGCCCCACTGAAAGAGAACAGAAAAAGAAAATAGAAAATGGTTTTTGTGTTTTTGTTTCAACTGGATTCCCGCTTTCGCGGGAATGACGGCAGGGGGCGATGGTTTTGTCATTTTGCAGCCTCCAGCCTTCAGCCTCCCACTTCCGACTTCCAGCCTCCGGCTCCCCGCTTTCGCGGGAATGACGGCGTGAGAAAGATTCTGGTTTTTTCTGTGCCGAATCCCTGTCCTACCAACTGGACAAAAGTGATTTGAGCGCATCCTCGCTGGTGAGTTTTGTAACCAGTTGCTGATGCCTGAAGACCCAGAGGGTGGGGGTGGCCGTGGGGGCGAATGAAGCGGCCCTCAGCCAGCCCGGCGGGTCGGGCCATTGTTCATTCAACAGGGGAAACACCACGGCTCGGCTTTGGGGCAGCGACAGGGCTTGCTGGTGTAATGCGCCAAAGGTGGGTTGGGTGGTGTCGCCGCTCAGCACCAGCGTGAGGGGTGGGTACAGGAACGACCACAGGGCCTCGGCCAAGCCGCCGGTGTAGACGGCGTGTTGGGTCAGGAGTTCGCCGCAGGTGCTCAGAATGCCCGCGGTTTTTTCGGCCAGCCGCTGCTGGCCGGTGAGGGCATAAAGCCGCCACAGGCCCTGGGCCAGTTGGGCGTTGGCGCTGGGGCCGGGGGCGTCCTGCCAGGGCAGGTGCGGATGGCTCAGCAGGCCGGGGCCGGTGGTGTCGTCCCGTGCCGTGTCCTGAAACAGACCCGATTCGTGCTGAAACTGGTCCAGCGTCCAGTCCCAGGTTTCCAGCGCCACTTTCAGGTGGGCGCGCTGGCCCGTGGTTTCAAAGGCGGCCAAAAGAGCCAGCAGCAGGGCGGCCTGGTCTTCCAGCAGGCCGGGCAGTTCCCGCACGTGTCCACCGGGCAGGGGGCGCACCGCTCGCACAAAACCCCGCCCGGCCCTGAAAAAACGGCGGATGAGGCCATTCAGGGCCTCCAGGGCGGTGTCCTTCCAAAGGGGTTGGGGGTCCACGCGGTGAGCCAGCAAAAGGGCGGTGAGCGCCTGGGCCTGGGGGGCGCAGAACGTGTCGGTCAGGGCCACGGTTTCGGCGGCGGTCAGGCGGGCGGCGAGGGTTTCCTCGATTGAAGCAAGCCGCCCCAGCATCTGGTCTTCGTTTGTCTGGTGGCCCGTGGCCAGTTCGTGAAGCGTGCGGCGCAGGGCCAGTGTGTTCTGGCCGGGGGGCAGCAAAGGGTGGCCGGTTTCGCTCAGGCCAAAGGCGTCCTGGGCCAGGGCGAACTCTTCGGCAGAAAGCGCCGCCTGAATCTGTGGCAGGGTTTGACCCGTTGCCAGACCGGGGGCGTTGTGTTCGGCGGGCAAAAAAGCCGAGACAAACAGGCCGTCATCTCGCCGCCAGCTTTGACACAGGGCGTTTGCGGCGTTTTTCAGCGGTCGTTGCAGGGGCCAGCCACACAGGTTGGCTTTGGCCAGCGTGGACAGGATGGCGGCGTTGTCGGCAAGGCATTTTTCACCCTGGGCGACAGAAAAAGCCTCGTCGGGGGCGTAGCGGTGAAAGTCTCCCTTCAGCCTGTCCCGCAGGGCGCTTTGGGTGAGGGTTTCCAGCGAGCGGCGCAGCAGGGTGTTGCGCCAGTCTTCGGGGGAGTTTTCTTCTTCGGCCAGCAGATAATCCAGCGCTGGTGTGTGGGGAAACTTGGGGGCGCTGAAAAACCCGCCGTGGCGCAGGTCAAAACTCATCGAAAGCCCATCCTGCGCCTGCTGAAGCCAGAAAAGCGAAGGGTCGCCGTGGGTCTTGTGCAGGCTTGTGTCCAGTTGTTCGGTGATGTGGCGGGCTTTTTCAATCAGTCCCGGTGCGTTGGTGCGCCATGAGTCCTCGATGAGTCCCAGCAGGGTTTCGATGCTGGCGGCGTCTTCCAGCGTGGGCTGGTGGTGTTCGGCGTGCAAAAAAGTGGCGGCGAAAAACACCTCGCCCTGGGGGGTGAGAAAAGCCGAAAGGGGATATCCCCCCTCGCCGTGAATCAGCGCCGTGGCGGCCTGATAACGGCGGTCCACCTCCGGG
>CAYJOG010000555.1:0-2184 GCA_964371695.1 uncultured bacterium | reverse complement strand
CCTTTTTATTTGAGTGGCGGGCGGGGACGCCCGCCCCACTACAAAAATGGGGCAGGTTTTCTTTTGTCCCGATAAATCACCGCGATGCACCAAAGACCCAAAAAAACCAGCCAGATCACCACCATCCCCCAAGTCCGGTGCGCGCCGCCATAGTGAAAATCCAGTTTGATTCTGCCGAGGTTTTTGGGAACCACCACACCCAGAAGCCCACCAGCCGCACGAAAGGTTTTCAGCGGCGTCAAACCTTTTTCGCCCTGTGTGCTCACCCGCCACTGACGCCAATAGGGCAACGGCAAAACCAGAAAACCCGGCGCGGTTGAACGGGAAAAAGAAACAGCAGGCGTTGCCTTGTCCGCCGACCTGAAATGCAGGCGGAGGCTGGCCTCGGTGGCCTCGGCTTCGCCCTTCACAAAAAACCGTTTCAGCGCCTTTACGTCCTGCGGTGTGGCCGTGGGGTGCGCAAGCCAGCCCGCCGGGTCTTTCAGTGCGTCCGAAAGAGGGTCCGCACTGGGCCTGAAGCGGCCCACCCACAACGCGCCCACACCGGGCGTTGTGTTGCGCCACCAGCGGTATCCCCCGCGCTCGTCGGGTGTGGGTGTTTCTTCAAAACCCGCCGCCTCGATGGCGGATTTGTCCACGCACAAAAAGGCCCGCGTGAGGCCACGGGGCGGCGGCATGTTCATGGCCGTCTGCGCCCGGTAACGGGGTGCGTGGGGGCGGCTGCAAAACGGATGGGGCGTGTCGCGGGTGAGCACCCAGCGCACCATCAAAAAATCCAGCCAGGGTTTTTTCACGTCCCAGGTGGTGTCGTTCACCCGCTGGTGCGTGCCCAGCAACAGGCTTTGCCAGCCCACGTGAGGCACACCGCCGTGGATAGGGGCCACGGTGTAACGCTGCATCAGCAACTGACCGAGGGTGTCCAGCGTGAACCAGTCCAGCGCCCCCATGGCCGTGTCGTGGGGGGAGTTGAACCGCGACACCAGCGGCAGAATACGGTCGGTGGTTTTCACCTGTTTCGGCACGGGCAGGGGAGCCTCGCGGGGGCGGAAACTGAGGGCCAGATCCGGCGCTGCCGCCACACCGCTGAGCAGCAGACTCAGCCCCAGCGCCACGGCAGTTTTACCGCGTTTCAGACACAGCAGCACCAGCGCCGTGAGGGCGGCGAACAGCAGCGTCTCGCCCATCAGCCACAGGCCCGTTTGTCGCCATGCGGCCAGGGGGGCTGCGTCCAGCGCGGCGAAACGGGCCGGGTCGGTCATGGCCCAGTCCAGGGCGGTTTTCAACACCGCCTGGGGCGCTGCCAGCAGAAAACCCGCTACCAGCAACCCCACGGCAAACACCAGCGCCACGCTGCGCCCCAACCAGCGCGGCAGGGTCACCGGCCTGTTCCACACCTGCTGCACCGCCAGCGCGCCAAAGGTGAGCAGCGCCAGCATCACCGGGAACATCCAGCGCACCGGCAGACGCAGCGTGGAGAGGGGAAACCCAGCCTTTTGCATCAGCACAATCAGCGGACTGGGCAGACCCACGGCCATCAGGCCGCAACCCAGCGCCGTGAGCAGCAGGGCCAACTCGGCGGGGCGCTGCCTGCAAGCGGGCCGCAGCAGGGCCGCCACCGGCCACAACACACCGATATAGAGCGTGTTGAGGCTGCCGAAAAACCGCCCCAGATAACCCACTCCCTGATAATCCCGCCCCCACACACCCGGCAGCACCAGCGTGAGCAGCGCCTCCACCGGCAGGCCCTGACTGGCGGGGTCCAGGCCCATGCGCAGGGCGCGGGGGCCTTCGGCGGCCAGGGTTTTGAGGTCCAGCAAAGGCGCGACGCACAGCCCCAGGGTCATCAGCCCCGCCAGCGCAAAACCACCCAAAGTTTTAAGCGAAAATGCACCGCTCAGCCACGCCAGCACCAAGCCATAGGCCACCGCCGCAAAACCGAACATCACGGCGTTGGGTGGGTGGCCCCCCAGCAGCATCAGCGAGAGCGCTGCCGCCAGACCGAACACAAACCGGAGCTGTTTTTCACTCACCCAGCGGTGGGCCGACACAAACACGTGGGGCATCCAGGCGGCGGCCACCAGACCCAGGTGCGTGTCCAGCACCAGACGCCCCGTGAGCAGCGGGCTGAGCATGAACGCCGCCGCCGCCGCCAGAGACAGGTCATCCCGCACGCCAAAAAGCCTG
>CAYJOG010000554.1:0-2189 GCA_964371695.1 uncultured bacterium | reverse complement strand
ATTCACGACAGCACCGAAATCCTGGTCTATCTCGAAGCAACCTATCCCGACCCGCCTCTCGCGCCCAAAAACAAACGCCGCGCTGCCGAGGTGTGGCTGATTGAAGACTGGGCCGACGAGGTGCTGGGGTTGCAGGTGCGGGCTGTTGGTCTGAACATGATCAAGGAGCGCCCCAGCCTGGCCGCCAGCGCCGACAAACCCACGGGCATTTCGTGGCTGGACCCCCTGGCCCCCGTGTTGGCCCCGGTGATGGCGCGGGCCATGCTGGCGCTTTACAACATTGGCGACGACCTGCCCACGGCCCGCAAAAAAATCCTGCCGTCGCTGAACCGTGTTCAGGACATGGTGTCTGCGGGTCTGCTCAAAAGCGACACTCCCACGGTGGCGGAAGACGCCGTGGCGGCCCTGCTCAGCCCACTGCTGCCCCTGGGGGGATATCTGGAGGAACTGGAGGGCCACCCGGCCCTGCTGTGGGCGGGGGATTATCTGCAAAACGCCCCGGCGTTGCAGGAGTTGTGAGGCGCAAGGCGGCGCCGAGGAATATCATTCATTTTGAAGAAATTGATGTGCGCCGAAGTTGTTCCCTCTCCCATCCTTCGGACGGGAGAGGGAAAAAGGTGGCCTCGCCGTTGCTACACCATGCTCGCGCCGCAGTTGAAGCAGTGATCTGATCCCGCGGGGTTGCTTTCGCCGCACAGCGGGCAGGGCACCTGTTCACCGGCCTGTTCGCCGCCGGTTTCGGCCAGGGGCGGGGCGCTCTCGCCGGTTTCTTCGGTGGGCCAGTTCGCCTGGGCGGTTTCCTCTGCGGGCCAGTCCGCCAGGGGTGCTTCTTCTGGCGCGGCCAGGGGTTCCTCCTGGGCAGACCAGTCTTGTGAAAGCGCCAGGTTTTCGGTCATGGTCTGGGCGTCGGCGGCGGCCTGCATCTGCTCCTGCACACGATAGGGGTCGCCCATTTCGGCCAGATAACTGGGGGGTGGCTGCACCGGCAGGTCGTCTACGTTCAGCGTGATTTCTTCTTCGTGGGGCAGGGTGTCCTGTTCGGGCAAAAGCGCGGCGATGTCGCCCGTGGGGGCGTCGGGATTGGCCGGGGCCTCGGGGGTATCGCTGTCGGAGGAATCTTCAAACAGCGTGGCCACTTCTCCCTGAAAACGGTCAAAGTCCACGTCCCCCGCCTGGGGTTCGGCAGCGCCTGCGGTGGGCGCGCTCAGGCCCAGACCCGTGGGGTCGTCTTCGCCCAGAAACACCGAGGCGTCGGGCAGCGGGGCCTGGGACATGCCGTGGAACGGGTCGTTCTGCTCGGTGAGGGGCGGTGGGGGTGTGGTTTCTTCTTCGGTTTCTTCCACCAGCGGCGGAGCCTCAGGCTCGGTGGCGGACGCGGATTCGACAAACGGCGGCGGCGCGGGTTCTTCGGCCTCAAAAGAGGGCGTGGGTGTTTCCGGCAGGTCGGTTTCAAAGGTTTCCAGCGAGGCCCCGCACTCTTCGCAAAAAGCCGAGCCGCTCTGGTTGGCCGCGCCGCACACCGGGCAAAAACCTTTCGGTTCCTCGGATGGGGCCGGGGCGGCTGGAGTGTCGGGCAGGTGCGTCAGGTGGGGCGTGGGATCGCTGGCTTTGAGCTTGGCCCCGCATTGTTCGCAGAACAGCGCCGTGGCCAGATTGTCTGCGCCGCACACCGGGCAGTTCAGACTGGTTTCGGATTCTGGGGCGGGCGTGGCCCCGGCGGCCTGGGGAGAAGCCGGAAAAGGCGCGGGGGCGGCTTTTTCTTTTTTGACCTGTTTCGTTTTTTTGTGTTGATCCAGCAGCACCAGCAGCAGCACCAGGGCAAAAGCCAGACCCACCATCATCAGTTTTTTGTCGGGGGCCAACAGGGAGTCCCAAATCGGAGGTTTTGATTCGGCGCTGGGCGACACTGCGGCGGCGGGCGTTGAGCCGCTGGCCGCCCCCGGCAGGGGCAGCGTGGGGGGCTGTTTGCCTTTGGCCGAGGTGCTTTTTTCGCCATAGGGCACCAGCACCTTTTCCCCGGCGGGCGGGGTTTGGGTTTGCTGGCGGGTTTTCTTTTTGCTGGCAGCGCGGGGTGGGGTGGCGGATTTGCGCCCGGTTCGGGTGCGCTGCCTTTTGGCCGAAGGGGCGGGTGTACCTTCCCAGTGGGGTTCGGCGTTCCAGTCCGGGGGCGACGGGGCGGATTCCGGGGC
>CAYJOG010000553.1:0-2191 GCA_964371695.1 uncultured bacterium | reverse complement strand
CTGTTTTGTGCCGCCTGCGGCGGTTTTTTTTCTCCCGGCGGGACGCCGGGGCTACAGGTAACCTGTCGGCAACGGACACCGCGCCTACTCAAATCAAAAAACGGGAGGAACCCCCATGCACACCATGGCCTTTTCACAACACGGCGGGCCAGAGGTGTTGGCCCCCCTGACGCTTCCCACCCCCACACCGGGGCCGGGAGAGCTGCTGGTGTTGGTGAAGGCCGCCGGTGTGAACCCCATCGACACCAAGGTGCGCCGGGGCGAGGTGCCCGTGGCCCCCAGGCCGGAACAGGGGCCAGTGAGCACGGGTTATGACGGCGCGGGCGTGGTGCTGGCCCTGGGCGCAGGTGTAACGGATTTTGCCGTGGGCGACGACGTGTGGTTTCTGGGGCGCATCAACCATCAGGGGGCCTACGCCACCCACACCCTCACCGATGCTCGCCTCACCGCCCCAAAACCGGCCAGCCTTGGGTTTGAAGAAGCCGCCAGCGTGCCCCTGCCCTTTCTCACCGCCTGGGAAACTTTGGTGGAAAACATGCACATTCCCGTGCCCGCCACCCAGCCATCACACCCGGCCCACGACGCCCCTGTGCTGCTGGTGGTGGGCGGCGCGGGGGGCGTGGGCAGCATGGCCATTCCCCTGGCCAAAAAAGTGCTGGGCCTGCGGGTGGCGGCCACCGCCTCGCGGCCAGCCTCGCAGGATTTTTGCCAAAAACTGGGCGCGGACTGGGTGCTGAATCACCACCAGCCCCTGGCCCCACAACTCAAGGCCCTGGGACTGAATGGCGTGGATTATCTGCTGAACAACGGCCCCAACGACACCTTCGGCGAACTGGCGGGTCTGCTGAATCCCCTGGGGCACATTGGCCTGCTGGCGGGCAGCCCGGAGCTTTCCGCCCTGAACGTGACGCCCCTGCGGGCCAAACGGGCGGCCCTGAGTTTCACGTTTGTCTTCACCCGCGCCCTGTTTGAGACCGCCCCCGAAAAACAGGGCCAAGCCCTGTGCCGTGCGGCGGCGTGGTTTGAGTCGGGCCTGATCGTTCCCGCCCTGACCAGCGTGTTGCCTCTTGCTGAGGCCGCCGAAGCGCACCGGCGTATCGAAACCGGCCACACCCTGGGCAAGCTGGTGTTGCGGGTGGAGGATGCGCAGGATTAGCAGGTGATCATCAGCGCCAGTTACCGTACCGACATTCCGGCGTTTTATGGCCCGTGGTTCCGCAACCGTCTCAAGGCCGGTTTCTGCCACACCACCAACCCCTACAACGGCAAAACCCTCACAGTGGATCTTTCCCCCGCCGCCGTGTCGGGTTATGTGTTCTGGACGCGCCACCTGCGGCCGTTTTTTCCGGCGCTGTTGGATGTGCAGCAACAGCACAAACCTTTTGTGGTGCAGATGACGATCACGGGTTATCCCCGCGCCATCGAAACCGCCGTCACGCCCCCCCGGCGGGCCATTGCAGACCTGGTTTCACTGCGGGAACAATTCGGCCCCGGCGTGGGCGTGTGGCGTTATGACCCCATTCTCATCACGCCGCTCACGCCCTGGGCTTTCCACCTCAAAAACTTCCGCACCCTGTCGCGGGAACTGACGGGCGTGGTGGACGAAGTGGTGGTGAGCTTCACCCACTTTTATCAAAAGACCCAGCGCAACCTGGCCCGGCGGGAAACACCCCAGGGCTTGGGGCTGGACTGGACCGACCCGCCAGACGAAACCAAAAAAGCCATGCTCGGCGAACTGCGGGACATGGCGGCCCAGGCGGGCCTTGCCCTGAGCCTGTGCGCCCAGCGCCAATGGTTGGTGGAAGGCGTGAACGACGCCGCCTGCATAGACGCCGCCCGCCTCACCCGGCTGGCGGGCGAGCCGGTGCCCGCGGGCAACAAAGGCCACCGGCCCCAGTGTGGTTGCTGGGCTTCGCGGGACATCGGCGATTACGACACCTGCCCCCACGGCTGCGTTTATTGCTACGCCGTGCGCTCGCGCCCCCTGGCCCTCAAACGTTTTCACCAGCATGACCCGGCCTCGCCGTTTCTGTTCACGCCGGCGGTGACGCTTGTGGCGGCACACCACCAAAAGGCGTAGAGCAAATTCATATTTGACGTAGACAAAGGGCGGGGCCAGTCCTTGCCCTCTCCCTGAGGGAGAGGGCAGACCGTGACCGAACGCATGTGAGGTCACGGGCGGGTGAGGGGG
>CAYJOG010000552.1:780-2199 GCA_964371695.1 uncultured bacterium | reverse complement strand
GTGCTGGACCTGAAAAAATCCCTGGCCAAGGGCAAGGGGTTCAGCCTGCGCAACAACACCGACTTTCTCACCATCCGCCGCACCATTCAGTAGGAAAAAGACCGCGCCCACTTGCAGTGCAGCGAGCAGCTTTATTACCGGTCGGGCGGCACGTTTTATGAGAACACCGGCGTGGATTTTCAGAGCAACTTCAACCTGAGTTTCACCAGCAAACCCAACCCCCAGGAGGACACCCTGGTGGAGGCCGGGTTTTCCTTCACCAACGATTTTGGCCGCGACCGCAGCCGGTTCCGCGTGGGGGGTTTTGGCTTCAACTATGTGGACTTTCAGCGGGGCAAACCCCGGCCCCCCAAGTTTTATCTGCGGGGCCTGCGGTTTGGCGACATCAGCTTTGGCTGGCTCGCGCCCCTCACGCTTTTCAACATAGGGGCGCAGGGCCTGCTGGCCCAGTTGCAGCTCAACGACACCACCATCGACGTGTTTGGCCGCCGCAGCCGCGTGGACCCCTGCCGCGCCAGCGACGGCAACACGCGCTGCCCCCGGTTTGACACCTACACCTACGGGGCCAGCGCGTCGGGGTCCATTTTTGACAACCCCCTGGGCATCTGGCGCATCAGCTTTCTGCGGGAGTATCAGGACGACGACAGTTATGGCGGCACGGTGGGAAGCTGGAGCACCACGCAGACCGTCAAGAACGACTACGGCAACGAATACAGCTCGGACAAGGACCGGGTGGTGTTCCCCCCACCAAAAACGTGGTCAAGAGCCTGTGGGTGCGTTATCCCCTCACCAAGCTGGGGGGCCGCGAGGTGTTCTTCACCGGCGAATACGCCCACTCCACTTTCACCCGCCCCCGCTGGACATTCCAGAAAAAACCCGACACCGGCGTGGACCTGAACAACGAGGACACATTTGTCATCGTGCCCCGCAAGCAGGAAACCGGCGAAGGCGTGGTGATGCTGCTGGACTGGGGCAAGCCGCCTTACCAGATTTTTCCCCTGGGCTACATTCACCTCAACAGCGGTTTCTCCAGCAAAAACCTGGGTCTGCCGGGCCTGGACCTGAACAGCCTGCTCAACCTGGGGGGCCTGCCGTTGCAGATCAACAGCCTGGACGTGCTGGTGGCCCTGGCGAACATCAACCGCGTGAGCGAAGACAATTATCAGGCCAGCGTGGTGATGGCGGATTTCAAGGAGAACCGGCCCATCGAAATCGAGTTTCCGCTGGTGGCCGACGGACTGGGCGACGACGGGTTTCTGCTGGAAAGCGTGCTGGACTGGCTCAACACCCGCACCGCGCGGCTGGGGGGCACCTATAAAAGCGCGGACTTCAAATACTTTTTGTCTGACAACGCCAACGTGAGTTACAGCATCAGCAACATCAACGTGGGGGCCAAGCAGCGGATTCTGGACAGCCTTC
>CAYJOG010000552.1:0-770 GCA_964371695.1 uncultured bacterium | reverse complement strand
GTGGCAAGGACGGCCTGAACATCATCAAGGACGACCTGGGCAACCCCATCGTGAACACCCCCGGCGACGGCGTGGTGGACGGCCAGGAAACCACCAACCCCGTGGCCGCCTCGATGGATCTGAAGTTCAAGATTCTCAACCAGTCCCTGGGCCTGAACTGGGACTTCGCCAAGCGCAACGCCAGCTATGGTCTCAGGTTTTCCAAAAACCAGTTCCTCAACCAGACCAAACGCCCCACCGAGCTTTCCAACGGCGACATCATTTCGTCACTCGCCTCTGGCACCAGTTACAGCCTGAGCCACGACCTGAATTACCGCCTCACCACCAGCACCGACCTGCGTTTCCGTTACAGCCACAGCTGGGACAAATTCGCCCCCGACGGTGACCCCCGTGGCGACAGCGGCGTGGGCAACTATGTGGACGACAGCGACAATTTTGAAACCTGGGTGACGACGCGGTTTTAGGCGGAAGACAGAGGTTGGAAGTCCGCCGCCCTGCTAAGCTATCGGGGCCTTGAACACCCTTCAGGCCGCTTTTCTGAAACTTCCCCTCACGCTCCGTTGCCTGCTGGCCATGGTGCTGCTGGGCCTGTCGGCGTTTTTGCTGCCCACGCTGCCCATGATGCTGTTTGGCGACGACGCCGCCGAGTTTGTGGTGTGGCCCCTGGCGGCGGTGGCGTTTGCCGGGTTGTGGCTGGGGGGTGTGGGTCTGTGGCCGGGCCTGTGGGCCGGGGCGCTGGGCATGAGTCTGTATTTCGGTCTGCCCCTGCC
>CAYJOG010000551.1:0-2201 GCA_964371695.1 uncultured bacterium | reverse complement strand
CCTGGAACCCCTGGGACTGGGGGCGCGGGAACTGGCAGAAGTGGTGGCCTACCTGCACAGGCACACCGAAATCCGCGAGGTCATCCTGAGCGGCGGCGACCCGCTGATGCTCTCGGACAAACGCCTGCTAGAGGTGCTCAAGTCCATTTTCGCCGTGCCCCACGTGGACCTCATTCGCCTGGGCACCCGTGTGCCGGTGACATTGCCCATGCGGGTGACCCGTGCGCTGGCGAGGGCCCTCAGCGCCACCGGCCCGGTGTGGTGCGTCACCCATTTCAACCACCCCGCCGAACTCACCCCCCAGTCCTCCCGCGCCCTGGAAAACCTGGTGCTGGGGGGTGTGCCGGTGCTCAACCAGTCGGTACTGCTGAAGGGTGTGAACGATGATTTTGACGTGCTGCTGGCGCTGAACCGGGGGTTGGTGAAACGCCGGGTGAAGCCCTATTACCTGCACCATGGCGACCATCAGGCAGGCGCGCTGCATTTTCAGACTGGCATTGAAGCGGGGCTGGCGTTGATGGCCCAATGGCCCGGCCACAGCGGCCTGCTCATGCCCCATTTTTGTGTAGACGGCCTGCTGGGCAAGGTGCCGATGTTTCCCCAACTGGCCGAAGCCACCGAAGAAGGCTGGTGGGTGGCGGAAAATTTTGAAGGCCGGTCGGGTTTTTTGTGAAACCGGCCCTCCCCAACCTCCCTCAACTGGCGCTGATTTCCAGCACGCCAGACAGCCACGCGGTGCGCCGACTCGCCCAGGCCGCCGCCGCGCTGGGTGTGGACACCGTGTGTTATGACACCTTTGGTTTGCAGGCACACGTGGGTGACGCCGGTCTGGCCCTGAGCCACCTGGGCCAGCCGGTGTGCGCCCCCAGCCACGCCCAGCTGCGGGTGGGGCTGTCCACACAGACCCATGGCCTGATGCTGGCCCGCCACCTGTGGGCCATGGGGGTGAAGCTGGACAATCCCCCCCAGGCCATGGCGCTGGCTTGTGAGAAGTTCGCCAGTCTGGCGGCCCTGTCGGCGGCGGGGCTGCCTGTACCCCCCACCGTGCTGGTGCGGGACCCCGCCCACCTGCGCACCGCCAACCCTGTCACGGCCCGTTTCCCCGTGGTGGTGAAACTGACCCACCAGAGCCAGGGCGTGGGGGTGATGCTCGCCGAGAGCCGGGCGGCTCTGGAAAGCCTGCTGGACACCCTTTGGCTGTTGCAGCAGCCGGTGCTGGTGCAGCGGTTTTACCCAGAGGCCGCAGGCCAGGACACCCGCCTGATGGTGGTGGGGGGCGAGGTGGTGGCTGCCGTCATCCGCACCGCGCCAGAGGGGGACTTCCGCAGCAACCTGCACCGGGGGGGTCGGGCAGTGGCTCACACCCCCACACCGCCAGAGGTTTTTCTGGCCCTGAAGGCGGCGCGTGCCCTGGGGCTGAACGTGGCGGGCGTGGACCTGCTGAGCACCCACGACGGCCCGGTGGTGCTGGAGGTAAACGCCTTTGCCGGTTTCGAGGGTCTGGAACAGGCCACCGGCGTGGACGTGGCGGGGCGGATGGTGAAACATCTGGTTGGGAGCTGACGGGATGGTTTTTTGAATTCTTCCAGAGAACCAAATCTGCGAAGGTTGTTTTGCAGATATTTTCCATCCATTCGGTAACGCTTCGCTTTGAGGTTTTCCGCAGGAGTAGCGGCGGGCTATCGCCTTCTCGCGGCTGGGTGCCCCAATGGGCACCCAGAGTGCCTCCGCTCGAACTCACACCGCCGTGAAGGGCAAAAACCCTTGATTTTCTTAAGGTCTGTGCGCGGTGGGGACACCGCGCCTACTCTCTAAAAAGCGGCTTATTTCGCCATCTTCATGCGCCGGTAAATGAACGGGCTGGCGAAAACCAGACCCAGTTCCTGATAATGCACCACCCGCTCGGTGCTGCCCACAAACAGATACCCCCCCGGTTTGAGGGATTCGACAAACCGGCGAAAGAGATCGTCCTTGGCTTCTTCGGTGAAGTAAATCACCACGTTGCGGCACAAAAGCAGGTCGTGGGGGCCGCCCAGAGGGTCTTCCAGCAGGTTGTGTTTTTCAAACTTCACCAGACCCTTCACCCGCTCGTCAATCACGAAATAGTCCCCATCGGGGCGAAAATGGCGAGCCAGGCGATCGGGGCGCACCTGCTCCACCTGCCGGGCCAGATAACGCCCCTGCATGGCCCTGTTCAGGGC
>CAYJOG010000550.1:0-2202 GCA_964371695.1 uncultured bacterium | reverse complement strand
CCCCACTATCAAAAGAAAAGATGTTTTTTGCCTATGTCTGACTGGATTCCCGCTTTCGCGGGAATGACGCCAGAGAGCCGCAGCTTTTTTCTTTTCCAACGTCCAGCTTTCAGGCTGCGCTATCATCTCCCTTCACCCTCCCGCAAAGGAACAAACGCCATGCGCCTTCACCTTTTTCGAAACCTTTTTCTGGGCACGCTGGTGTTCTCCGCCGGTTCGGTGGTCCATGCCGAAAGCATCAACACCCGCCTGCATGGCCGCAGTGTGGCCAGTTTCAAAAAACACAAACCCAACGTCGCCAACGAAAAACTGGGCTTCGCCCTGATGATGCCCATGCACTGGGTGGGCAAGGTGACAACGGCCCCTGCGTCGCCTGTCTCTGCCAAGTTTGTGTGCAACAACGAGACGCTGTTTACGGTGTTCCGTGTAAGCGCTCTGGAATACAAGGCCCTGCTGAACAAACCCGACTTCATGGGTGAACAACTGGCGGCCAAAAAGGGCTGGGTGTGGTATGCCCTGAGCACCGAGTGGGAAGTGGTCGAGCCAGGCCAGCCGCCAGAACAGACGGCCTGCCAGGAAATCGCCGACGAAATCAGTCTGGTCACGCAGTCGTTCATGCTGATTGAAAAAGGCAAACTGGTGGACCCTGGGATGTTTCGTTGAGTTCCCAACTGGCCAGTCCCCTTCTTTTTTGTTAGCCTTTGAGCATTCCAAACTCGGCAACCAACACCGTGTCCCTGCCCAAGAGGATTCTGGCCGTGGACGACTCGCACACCTACCAGAAACTCCTGGGGGGTTTTCTGAGCCGCATGGGTTATGACATCACGCTGTCGGACACCAGCCGGGACGCTTTGCTGCAACTCAATGACAGCACCTTTGACCTCGTGATGTTCACTGCCGACCCGCCGGGCATGGACCTGCTCTCTTTCATCAAGCGCCTGAAGGTAAACCACGACCTCACCCTTTGCCTCATGAGCAGCCAGGACAACGAAGAAGAGCGCAACACCGCCCAGCGCGAAAACGTGAGCGTGGCGCTCATCAAGCCGTTTCAATATCACACGCTGCGCAAAACGGTAGAGGGCCTGATCGGCCCGGCGTCGCCAAAGATATGAGCGACCGTTCCGGCGCATCCCTGCAAGCCCCGGCGGAACTTTCGCCCCGCAAGCGCCTGTCGCCGCTGGATTTCGCCGGTTACAAACAACTGGTGCTGGAACATCTGTCGCGGTTGTCGCTGAACCGTAACGAGTTTGGATATGACGAAACCGGCGCCCGGCCCGAAGACGTGGTGCATTACTTCGCCGCCATGGCGTGGTGTTATGACCATTACTTCCGCTGCAAGGTGAGCGGCCTGAACAACGTGCCCGAGGGCAAGGTGTTGCTGGTGGCCAATCACGCGGGGCAGGTGGCCAGCGACATGGCCATGGTGAGCACCGCGCTGCTGCTGGACCGCGAGCCGCCCCGGCTGGTGCGGGGCATGGGGGAATACTGGCTGGGCACGCTGCCCTTCATGAGTGTGCTGGTGAGCCGCATGGGCTCGCTGGTGGGCACACGCCACAACTGCATCCGCGAGCTGGAGCGGGGAGAACTGGTGCTCGCCTGCCCCGAAGGCGTGCGCGGCATGAACAAGACCTTTGATCAGGCCTATCAGTTGCAGGAGTTCGGCCTGGGCTTCATGCGCATGGCCCTGGAGACCCAGGCCCCCATTGTGCCCGTGGCGGTGGTGGGCAGCGAAGAACAGAACCCCGGCCTGCACAACAGCAAGCTGCTGGCAAGCCTGATTGACGCGCCGGTGTTTCCCATCACGCCGTTTTTTCCGCTGCTGGGGCCGGTGGGGCTCATGCCCCTGCCCACCCGTTATCACCTTTATTTTGCCCCGCCGATCACCTTCAAGGGAGACGCCGACGCCGATGACGCGGTGGTGTCGGGTTACGTGGACGAAGTAAAGGCCGTCATCAGCGCCCTGCTGGAACAGGGCCTGAAGGAACGCCAGGGGGTATTTGGTTAGCAGGGTGTCGTGGTTCATCTGTTTAAAAATGAAGAGTAGGTGCGGTGTCCCCACCGCACCACACAGCAGCGATGAGGACATCGCTGCTACTCATTTCAAATCTGAGGAACCACTGGATAAGCACCCTTAGCGCAAATTCATATTTGACGTAGACAAAGGGCGGGGCCAGTCCTTGCCCTCTCCCTCAGGGAGAGGGC
>CAYJOG010000549.1:1208-2203 GCA_964371695.1 uncultured bacterium | reverse complement strand
GGTGCGGTGTCCCCACCGCACCAATACAGCAGCGATGGGGACATCGCTGCTACTCACTTTGGGCCGAATGAACTTCTGGGCGTCAACTCAGGCGTCTTTCGCGGGCGCAGAGCGACAGGGCCAGACTGAAAAAAACATCGATGTCGTCCACGTCTTCCACCGCACACAAAATGGGGTTGGCCACGCCCTGCAGCGGCCGGTAGCGTATCCACCGCTGCCCCGCCGTGAGCAGGTGCATGCCCCGCCACGGCACTGCCGGGTGATCGGGCGAAACGTTTTTCAGCACACCCGCCGGTGTCAGGGTGATTCCCCCCAGGCTCACCTGCTGGTCACGGTTCAGCGTCTGGGCATAGGGGGGATAACGCAGCGCGAAAGTGGCCAGGGAAAGGGCGTGCTGAAAGGCCTCGCGGTTGTGCAGGTTGGCGGGCACGGCGAACACCTCGCCGCTTTTCAGTTCCACCGCCATCAGGGGCCAGGCCAGAATGCCCGCCGCCGCAAAAGCCTTGTGGCTGCCCTGGGGCCGCAGGCATTTCAGATGCGTGATGTCCTCAAACGGAATCAGCCGCGCCCAGTCGTGGCCGATGAGAAAAAGACCGTCGGCAAACAGCCCCCAGGCGTGGGGCGCGTGGCGGTTGGCGCGCCAGCGCCATTGGTTCCGCAGAAATACCACCAGCCCAGTGAGGCCGCCCAATGCCAGCGCCACGGGGCCAGGGAACAAACCCGACAGGGCATAGACAAACCAGCCCCCAAGGCCCCACGCCAGCGCCGCCGCCGCCGCCGTGCCCGGGGGCTTGGCCCAAAGCTCGCGGGGTGGGCCATAAAGGGTCACGTCACCGCCTTCGCAGTAGCCACGGGCGTCTCGCCTGTGGCAAAAAAACAAAGGTCAAAAACCCTTTTGGCTTTAACTGGATTCCCGCTTTCGCGGGAATGACGGCGGAAGACAAATGGGGCATATCGGGTTCCCAAAAAAGGTCACCGCCAGACCAGATCAAACG
>CAYJOG010000549.1:0-1198 GCA_964371695.1 uncultured bacterium | reverse complement strand
AAACAAAAATGGGCAATAGGGGTTCCCAAAAAACGGCCCCCCCCACACCATAACAACCGCCACCCCCCCGGGGCGCCCCAGCGACACCGCCCCGGTGGCCTTCAGCAGGGCGTCGAGGTTTTTGTCCAGCCCCCAGTGGGCGGGGTTGAGCTCCACCGGCTCCATGCTCAGCACCCGCAGGCCGCCGGTTTTGACGGGGCTGAAAAACACCGTGGCCGAAAAGGGCTGTTTCTGATTGTTCAGCAGCAGCGTGCCTTTGAGTTTTTCGCTGAAGGCTTCGCCTTTTTTCACCCGGTTGAGGGTGGCGCCGCCCAGGCTGAGTGACACCAGGGCGGTGGTTTTTTTGTTGGGCGAAGCGCCAAAAAGGACTTCGGCGATGGTTTTGTCCCGCACGGCGTCGCCCGTGTCCACGCTGCTCAAATCCAGCGTGAGGGTCACGTCGCCCCGCTGGTTGATGCTTCCCTCCAGACTGAACACGCCGTGCAGGGGTTTGTTGCCATCCTGAATGGCCAGCAGCGACAAACGGGATTGGCTTTTGAGCAGGGCATAAAGCGGCGCATTGGGGTTTTTCTGGCCGCCGAACATCACGCCGCTGCCGCCGGGTTTCATCACGCCGCTGCCCTGGCCGGGTTTGTAGGGAACCACCTGGGCCTGGGTCTGGGGCCAGGGCAAAACCACAAGCCCAGCCAGCAGCAGCATCCAGACGCCCCGGCGCAAACGGGTTTTGCAATCTTTGGCGGGTTGGTTGCGCATGTCCGGCTACTCCGTGGCGCCCTTTTTGATGAGCCACCAGCGGACGAGGGGATGGTTGACGGCTTTGTAAAGCGGCGTGGCGTTGTCCTGGTTTTTCTGGTTCAGAGCCGCCTGTTTGTCCACCAGTGTTTCCACCGAGGTCATGTCGCCATAAAACGCCGACCAGTGCAGGGGTGTGTCGGCCACGTTCAGGGGGCCGCCCTTGAGGGTGACGGGTGAAACCTCTGCGCCTTCCTCCAGCAGCAGCTTCACCATGCCCGGCAGGGTTTCACGGGCCGCCCAGTGCAGGGGGCGCTGGCCCCGTGGGTCAGTGGCTTCCAGTTCAGCACCATCATCCAGCAGGTTGCGCACGGTTTCTTCGTGGCCCTGGCGCACCGCCGAGTGCAGGGGCAACAGGCCGTTTGCCGCCGCCGTGCGCAAATCCACCCGTTCGTCTTTCAGCAGC
>CAYJOG010000548.1:0-2210 GCA_964371695.1 uncultured bacterium | reverse complement strand
CCTCTCCCCAGAGGGGAGAGGGAACGATGTTGGTTTTTTGTCAAAAGTTAGCAGCTTTGAGTGAGACGCCTGTGGCTACTGGCCCCACCACCTGTTTTAACTCTTAAGCACCAGCAGGGCTTACTTTTCCGCAGCTTTTTTGGCTTTTCTGGCCCGCACCTTTTCCGCTTCCGCCTCGCGGTCCATGGACAGAAAAATATCCATCGCGTCCACCACCTTCACCAGACTGGAAATGGGATAGGTGTAAAGAATCGCATCAATCACTTCGTCTTCGGTGGCCCCGGCGGCCAGGGCGCGGGGAATGTAGTGCTTCAGGCCACGGGGTGAATAGTTCACCGTTTCGATCACCACCGTGAGCAACATGCGGGTTTTTTCATCCAGATTTTCACCTGCGCCGCCCATGAACTTGAGGTAGTGCTTCATGGCTTCGGGGCGTTTTTTGAGCAGGAACTTGAGACCTTGTGATTCGGACATGAGGGGACTCCTTGAGGGTGAGGATGAGGGTTGTCGAACAGGCCGTACTGTAATACCCCTGTCGCCCCATGAAAACAGACCCCTTGCTCCTGCTTCATAATGGTTTCATGTCACTGAATCTTCTTGTTACCGGCGGCAGCGGCTTTTTGGGAACCCGTCTGCTGGAACGCCTGCTGGACGAACCCAAAGTGCGCCGGATATGGGTGCTGGACATCGCAGAACCGGCCCTGCACCACCCCAAGCTGGCGTTCACCCACCACGACATCAGCCAGCCCTATCCCGCCCCACCCTTTGCCATTGAGCGGATGGCGCACCTGGCCTTTTTGCTCAACCCCATCCGCGACCTCACGCGCCAGACCCAGGTGAACCTCACCGGCACGCAGCACTGCCTGGATTTTTGCGAAACCCATGGGGTGACCCACCTCACCGCTGTCAGCAGCGGCACCGCCTATGGGGCCCATGAGGACAATCCGCCGCTGCTGAAGGAAGACCACCCCCTGCGGGCCGAGCCGGACTTTCCCTATGCCTATGAAAAACGCCGCATGGAAGACATGTTGTGGGACTGGCGCAAGGGGCAGAAACAAACCACCCTGGCCGTGCTGCGCCCCTGCATTGTGCTGGGGCCAGAGGTGAACAACTACATTTCGCGCACCATGGCGCAAAAACTCTCGCCCTGCGTGGCTGGCCACAACCCGCTGTTCCAGTTCGTACACGTGGCCGACGTGGCCAAGGCCCTGGCGGTGGTGATTCTCAAACAGGGCGCGGGGGCCTATAACGTGGCGGGGGATAACCCCCTGCCCTATTACGACGCGCTCAAAAAAATCGGCAGCACCCCCCTGCCCCTGCCGGGTTTTCTCAAAGACAACCTGGGCGAACTGCTGTGGCAAACCGGCGTGCTGGAAGGCCCGCCGGGCATGATGCCCTTTCTCACCTACCCCTGGCTCATGGACAGCACCCGTCTGGAAACCGAACTGGGGTTTTCCTTTTCTTACGACAGCCGCGACGCTCTGGCCTCGTGGGCCAAAACCATGAAGTAGCGAGGGATTAATCAACGCCCTGTTAGACTTTTTTCATGCGGGTGTTGTTGTTTGGGCCAAGGCTGCGGCTTTATCGCCGGTTTGTGGATTACCCCCATTACCTGCATCTGAACACGCTCACCGCCGCAGGCCTGCTGCGCCAAGCGGGCCACGAGGCGGCCACGCTGGACACGCTCTTTCACCCCCAGACCCGCCTCTGGCCCCTGAACGACCGCTATTTCGGTTTCGGTTTACCTTTTGATGACCTGAAAAACCTGCTGCCCCAGGGGCCGTTTGACGCCCTGGTGGTGATGAACACCCCCTTCACCAACCTGCAATGGTTTGACGAAGAACTCGCCCAAACCCTTCAGCGCCTGAGTGAAATTTATGCATGCCCCCTGGTGCTGGCAGACGCCTACATCGGGGGCCAGCACCGCGTGGATGTGGTGAGCTCTGGCGTTTTGTCCCGTTACGGTATTGCTGGCCATGCCAAAGACGAGGCCGAAGGCGCACTCCTGCCCCTGCTTGAAAAAACCACAACCGCGCCCCACCCTGCCGTGCCCTTTGTCATCCAGGGCGGCCCGGCGCAAGCACCCAAACCCTTTGCCCTGCAACTTTCGCCAGAACAGGTGCTCTTGCAGCGGGAGATTGTGTCGCGGCTTTTTCAGGCCACGCGGCGGCGGCCCGATTTTGCCGAGACGGGCCTCACCCTGGCCACCC
>CAYJOG010000547.1:0-2211 GCA_964371695.1 uncultured bacterium | reverse complement strand
GGGGACACCGCGCCTACTCCTGCGGGGTGAAAAATCTCCCGGTTCTCTTTTCCGCGCCACAGGTTCGGACAAATCATCTCCCGGTTTGTTCAGCCGGTAGAGATACAACACACGGCCATCATCCTTGATAACGCGCTCCACCGAAAAAGCCTGTTTCCCGGCCTGGGCCGACTGCTTTTTCATTTGAAGATTTCCTCCATGTCGGCGGTGGTGGGGCCGAACTGGGCTTTTTCTTCTACCAGTTTCACGGCCAGCACATGCTGCATGGCGATGTAGATTTCTTTGAGCGGCCCGGCGGTGCGCAGCACGTCGGCCTGGGCCGCGAGGCTCTCGAACATCCCCCCACTGGCGGGGGCCTCGGCCTGACCAGGGGCCTTGGGCACCCCCAGGGCCTTGTGCAGAATCAGCACTGTGTCGGTGGGTTCGGGCAGGCGCGCCAACTCGGCCAACATGCGGCTGCCGTCGGCAAACACCACCAAGGCGCGGCCCTGGCTGGGCATCAGGGGGTCATCTCTTTCACGGCGCTGAACACATTCTGCACCAGTTCGGGCATCTGTGCTTCGGTGGCCGAGCAAAAAGCCACCCGCACGCCGTTCACACCCTCGGCGGGCTGTGAAATGGGAATCACGCCGGTTTTGTAATTTTTCAACAGTCTGTCGGCCAGGTCTGCCGCGGGCACGCTGGCGGGCAGGTTCCACAGGGCAAAAAAGCCGCTGTTGAAGGGGTCGCTCTTAAGCGCGCTGCCGCCAGCGGCGGCTTGGTCATAACCCGCCTTCAGCGCGGCGCAACGGCCCCGGAGCACACTCAGCACGCGGTCGCGCTCGGCCATCACGCGGGGACGGTCCTTCATGGCCGCCAGCCACAACGCCTGCTGGGCGCGGGGGCCGTTGCTGTAGGTGGCGCGAATCAGGCCCCCCAGTTTGTCCTCCCAGTCCGCCGCGTGTTGCTGACGGTTTTTGAGGGACGCCCCCATGCCCGCCGTCACCACGCCCACCCGTGCACCATACAACAGAAACTCCTTGCTCAGGCCGTCAATCTTGATGGGAATCACGTTTTCATGCACACCCACCAGCAGATAAAACGGGCTGCCCTTGGCGGCTTTGTTGTCAAAGACAAACCCCTCATAGGCGTCGTCGCACAGCACCACCACTTTTTGGCCCGTGTTCTCGGCCACCTTGGCCAGCACCTGGGCAATGCCCTCCATCTCGAACTTCTGCGGCATGAAACCCGTGGGGTTGTTGGGAAAGTTCAGCACCAGCACGGCGTGGCTCTGGGTTTTGAGCACCGCCATCAGGCTTTCTTCCAGGCTGCCATAGTCCAGGCCCTCAGGGCCAAACAGCTTGTGGCTTCTGATGTTCAGGCCAAGGTTGCGGCCAAAAAGCGTGTCGTAGTTCTCCCAGCGTTTGTCCGCCAGCACAATGCTCTGTCCGGGGTTCAGAAAAAGCGACGCGCACAGATACAAGCCCCCCGTCAGGCCCGGCGCCACCATGGGTTTGCTGAGGGCTTCGGCATCCACCCGGCACACGGTGGCGGATTTCTCCACAATCCATTGTTTCCACTGGTCCTGAAAACCCGGCAGGCCGCCGATGGGGGCATAGGCGGCGAGGTCTTCGGGTTTGAGGCTTTTCATGGCCTCGACCATGCTGGGCAGATAAAACAGCCCCCGGCCCTCGGCCCCGTCAATGATTTCGCAGAGCGGGCCGCTGGCGCTGCCGATGGTGGCGTCGATGCTGGCCTCGTTTTTGGCCCGGCCCGACCAGTGGAAAATGCCCTTGTCCAGCGACATGCGCTGGCCCATGGCCGACAGGGCCTGTGCCCAGCCGTTTTCTGAAAGCGTTTCGAACACGATTCCTCCCACGCCGCCCTGTTGTCGGCGCTGGGGGATTATAAGAGCCTGTTTATAAATTGCGCCGTGTGGATCATGGTGCAATGCAAACAGGCTCTTGCGGTCATGGATGACTGCATTCGAAAATCGGAGCTTTGCCAAAGCGCAGGTTTTCGCCACGCCAAAGGGGCTTTGCCCCTGATGGCGTTGGGTTTATAAAGTCCATGATGGACTTTATAAACAGATTCAAAGAGGCGGGAAGACGGAAGATGGAGGTTGGAGGTTGGTGGCGCAGTCGCCACGGGCGTCCCGCCTGTGGCATAAAAACAAAAGCAAAAAACCCTATTTGGTTTTTTTGTTTTTGAATAAACCCCTCACCCCAACCC
>CAYJOG010000546.1:0-2212 GCA_964371695.1 uncultured bacterium | reverse complement strand
GTCCACACCCGTGCGCCAAAGCTGTGGGGCAGCAGGCTGGCGTCCATGCGGCACAGGTCCATCAACAGACCCGGCACCGGCGGTCCCAACACGGTGAGTCCCCCCGAAAAATATTCTCCCGCCCAGCCCGTGAGGCTCTGGGTGCGCACACCCAGCAGGTCGTCGTCGGTGGGGGCGATAAAACGGTGGATGAGTTTTTTTTGAAGGGGGCGGCTCCACTCGTGATAACCCAGCCGGTTGAACACCCCCGCCAACTGGCCGCCCTGCAACGGATAGGGCGGGGGGGGCTGTTTGGCCTGATGGGCCTTCAGCAGCGCCAGAAACCGGAAGGTTGGGTCCAGTGCGTCGGGAAAGGTTGCTTTGACAGGAGGGGCCATGAAACGTTCGGTTGTAAAAATAACTGATGTTGGTGGCCGGGGTGTGGGAAAGGCGGGGGGCGCTGTGTTAATCTTGGGCGCATGTTCACCCGACCTTCTCATCAACACATTCTGGCCGGAGTCCTTCTGGCCCTTTCGTTGTGGTTTCTGCCTGCCCATGCTGATCTGGCCCAGGACATGATGGACGCAGCGAGTTTCTCTCTGAGCCAGGGCAACGTGGCCAAAGCACGGGAACAACTGAACCGGGGCCTCCAGGCCGACAAAACCAATGCCCAGATTGTCTCAACCTTGATTCAACTGGAAGTCATGCAAAACCGCATGGCGCAAGCCCAGCAGGTGATGGCTGCCTATGAAAAAGCTCTGGCCGGAAAACCCCTGCCCGCCAATCTGTTGGGATTCAAGGCCGACCTGCTCAACCGGGCCGGAAAAACCAAAGAGGCCTATGAGGTCTACGAAAAAATTCTGGCCAAAGACCCTAAAAATCTGGATGTGCTGCTGCGCACAGTAAGTTATCTGGTGTCCACCGGAAAAAACCAGCAGGCTTTTGACCGTTTGCAGGGCGCTCTTAAAACCAACCCCAACAATCCCCAGCTGCATTACAACCTGGGCGTGTTGTTGTATACGGCAGGCAGGCCCGATGACGGTGTCACCTCGCTGAAAACCGCCCTGCAACTGAACCCGAAAATGGCCGAGGCCCACTCTGCCCTGGCCCAGATTTATGCCGCGCTTTCGCAGGTGTATCAGAACAACGCCAAGCAGCTTCAGGGAGGCCAGGGCCAGTGAGTCAGGCGGTTCTCATCACCGGGGCCAGCGGGTTTCTTGGCCAGAATCTGACACATGAACTGCTGCGCCGGCCCGGTTATGCCGTGCGGGCTTTTGTCGAGACGGGTTATGCCGTGCCGGGGGTTCACCCCAACCGCCTTTACAGCGGCGACATCAACGACCTGCCCCTGCTCACCCGCGCCATGGAGGGTGTCCACACGGTCTATCACCTGGCCTCGGTGGTGAAAGACTGGGGCGAGGCCAATCACATCATCCGCGTGAACACCCTGGGCACCCGCACGGTGGCCGAAGCCGCCGTAAAGGCGGGCGTCAAAAGGCTGGTCTACGTCAGCTCGCTGGCCGTGCACCGGTTTGTGGGTTATTTCCACGCCACCGAAAAAACCCCCCGCGACAACAACGCCTATCCCATCAGCATGTCCAAAATCATGGGCGAACACGTGGTGGAGCGGTATTGGTATGAACGCAAGCTGGAGGTGGTGATTGTGCGCCCCGGGGCATTCATCTTTGGCCCCTGCGATTACAAAAACTTCGTGGCGCTGGTGGAAGCCATCGAAAAAGGCCACTTCGCGCACATCAACGGCGGCCGGGCCTATACCTGTTTCAGCTATGTGGAAAATCTGGTGCAGGGGCTGATTCTGGCGGGGGAACACCCCGACGCGCCGGGCAACATCTTTTGCCTCACCGACGAAACAGCGGTGCGGTGGAAAGACCTGATTTCACTGATTTGCCGCCTGGGCGACCTGCCGCCGCCCCGCGTGAACCTGCCCTATCAACTGGCCATGGTGGCCGCCGGAACCATGGAAAAAGCCTATCAACTGGCCCGCAGCGACGACCCCCCACTGCTCACCCGCTACCGGGTGGATTCCATCGCCCACAACTTCCACTTCACCAGCAAAAAAGCCAAACGCATGTTGGGTTACGCCCCCAAAATCTCGCTGGAAGAAGGCCTGGCCCGCACGTTTACCTGGCTGGACGCCGAGCGCACGGGCCTGCCCGCCCATCATCACCCCGTGGTGATTTGATTTTGTGTTGAAAAGCGGGGGCTTTGCCCC
>CAYJOG010000545.1:0-2218 GCA_964371695.1 uncultured bacterium | reverse complement strand
GGGTGAGGAAGTGGCCGTGCTGGACACCAACCTGGGCCGCGTCATCCTGCGGTTCTTCCCCAAAAAAGCGCCGGGGCACGTCAAGAACTTCAAAACGCTGATCAGCAAGAAATATTACGACGGCATCAAGTTTCACCGGGTGATTCCGGGTTTCATGATTCAGGGCGGCGACCCCAACACCAAAAACGACAACCGGCTGGACGACGGCACCGGCGGCCCCGGCTACAACATCAAGGCCGAGTTCAACGACATCAAGCACGTGCCGGGCATTCTCAGCATGGCCCGCGCCGGTTATGGCGGCCCCACCGACCCCAACGGCTACAACACCGGCGGCTCGCAGTTTTTCATCATGGTGGGCGTCACACCGCAACTGGACGGCCAGTACACCGCCTTTGGCCAAGTGGTGTCGGGCATGGACGTGGTGAACAAGATTGTGAACCTGCCCCGCGACCAGCGCGACAATCCCCTGCCCCAGAACCCTGCCGTCATCAAAAAAGCCAGCATCCAGAAATGGCCGGTGAAATAGTCTTTCTCCGGTTATTCAGGCGGCCAAAAGGGTATTAAAACTGTTTAGTCCTTCTGCGCCCTTTTCAGCGCAAACAGAAAGAGGAACACCATGGCCCAAGTGACCCTGCACACCAACCACGGCGACATCACGCTGTCTTTCCTTCCCGACAAAGCGCCGGGGCACGTGGAGAACTTTCTGAAGCTGGCCAATGAGGGGTTTTATACCGGCACAAAGTTTCACCGGGTGCTTCCGGGTTTCATGATTCAGGGCGGTGACCCCAACAGCAAAGAGGACGACCGCAGCCTGCACGGCATGGGCGACCCCGGCTACAAAATCCGCGCCGAATTCAACGACACCCCCCACGTGCCGGGTGTGCTCAGCATGGCCCGCTCCGGCCACCCCGACAGCGCCGGATGCCAGTTTTTCATCATGGCCGGTGAAGCGTCTTATCTGGATGGCCAGTACACCGCCTTTGGCCAGGTAGAGGACGGCCTGGACGTGGTGTACACCATCGTGAAGCTGCCCCGCGACCACGCCGACAATCCCCTGCCCGATAACCCCGCCATCATTGAACGTGTGACCGTGACGGAGTAATTTTTGGTGATAAAGTGCGCCCCGGCCAGATGGGCCACGGAGCAACCATGAAACCAGAACAGACCATTCCCCCCCACGGCGGTTACCTGCATGTCCGCCTGCACGCCGAAAAAGCCCAGGCCCTGCGTGAAGAAGCCAAAAGCCTACCCCAACTGGCCCTGGACGAGCGCAAACTGGCCGACCTGGAAATGCTGGCCATCGGGGCCATGTCGCCGCTGGAAGGTTTCATGGGCCGGGAGGACTACGAATCGGTGGTCAAGGGTATGCGGTTGCACAACGGCGTGGCGTGGTCCATGCCCATCACGCTCACGGTAGACCGCGCCCTGGCGGCCAAGGCGGAGTCTGCCGGACGCCTGGGGCTGACCGACGGACAGGGCAACCTGCTGGCGATCATGACCGTGAAAGACCAGTACGGTTACGACAAAAAAAACGAGGCGCGGATGGTGTTCCGCACCGAAGACCCCGACCACCCCGGCGTGGCGGCGCTTTATACACAAGAGGAAGTGGGCATAGGCGGGCCGGTGGAGGTGTTGGCCCTGCCGGGCGGCCTGCCCTTTTTGGACCACCGCCTCACCCCCAGCCAGACCCGGGAATATTTCATCAACATGGGCTGGCGGCGCGTGGTGGGGTTCCAGACCCGCAACCCCGTACACCGCGCCCACGAGTACATTCAGAAGGTGGCCATGGAGATTGTAGACGGACTGTTGCTGCACCCCCTGGTGGGCAGCACCAAAAGCGACGACATCCCCGCCGACGTGCGCATGAAGTGTTATGAAGTGCTGCTGGAAAACTACTATCCCAAAAACCGCGTGCTCTTGAGCGTGTTCCCCGCCGCCATGCGTTATGGCGGCCCCCGCGAGGCCATTTTTCACGCCCTGGTGCGCAAGAACTATGGCTGCACCCATTTCATCGTGGGGCGCGACCACGCGGGCGTGGGGAACTATTACGGCTCCTATGACGCCCAGCATATTTTCGACGAGTTCCGCCCAGAGGAACTGGGCATCACGCCGCTGTTTTTCGAGAACTCGTTTTTCTGCAAAAAATCCGGCGTCATGGCCACCGAAAAAACCAGCCCCGGCGGGCCGGAAGACCGCATCAGCCTGTCGGGCTCCAAGG
>CAYJOG010000544.1:0-2226 GCA_964371695.1 uncultured bacterium | reverse complement strand
GGTTATGCGGGTGTCGAAAACGAGCTGTTCTTCCGCGACAACACCATGATGCTCTTTGGCGACGCCAAAAAGATGGTCGAAGGAATCCTCAAGGCGATGTGAAGCAGGCCACAGTGGCCTGGCTGCTCAGGCCACCGAGGCGGGCAGGTTGATTTCCACCGGAGCCAGAATGGGCGTGGGGCCGATTTCCGGCGAGGGATCACCCTCAAAATAAAGCTCCAGGGCTTCTTTCAGGTTCAGCAGGGATTCCTCAACGGTCTGGCCCTGACTGCACACATCCACTTCCAGGCACTGGGCCACAAACCAGCCGTCTTCCTGCGTGATGGCGGCGGTCAGTTTCACCGTCTCATTCTAACCGATTTTTGGGCAGGCACCGACTAACTCAAAACCTTTGCCTATGGCTGATATCCTTCTTTACGCGTACAAAGCAGTCGCATGGACATTTCAGGCCGAAAAATGATCAATGCCCTGAAAAGGGATGGTTTTGAAGTTCTCAGCCAAAAGGGAAGCCATGTCAAACTGCAAAAAATGGGGCCAGCCGGACCCCAAATTGTCATCGTGCCGATGCACAGCGAACTCAAACCCGGAACACTCGCCTCAATCCTGCGCCAGGCCGGTCTCAGCCGTGATGCCCTGAAAGAGCTTTTGTAAGAGCCTGCGCACGTTTTAACAGGATGCCGCATAATGCCCACTCCCCCGCAGCCACAGGCACAAGGCGACAAAAAGTTGACTCCATCCCGGCGTGAAACAGGGATTTCTCCAGATTTTCCTGTCTTTTGCCGCCGCCGCCGCTTTTGCCTGACTTGGCATCAGGTTTGCTACGGAACCAGTCATCTGGCCCTTTCTGGCGTGTTCATTTCGTTGTGATTGGGCCAAAAGCAGTGGAAAATAAAACTGTCCCGTCAAAAACCAATAAAAAGCCACCGATAAATCCAAGGAAACCCGTTCTCCCAAAGGAGCGCCCCATGTTGACCCTTCGTTTTCCAGCCATCTCCCTCAGTGCCACCGCCCTGGCGCTTGCCTTGGGCGCACAGGCCCAGGCGGCCTCCAGCCCCGGCGCGGTGTTTCTGCGGCTGGACGTGGGCGCACGCAGCGCCGCCATGGGCGGGGCCTTTTCGGCCATCGCCGAGGGACCGGAGGGCATGTGGGTGAACCCCGCCGCCGTGGGCATCAACAAAGGCAAAAAAGCCATGGTGATGCACAACGATTACATCTCGGACATCAGCCAGGAATATGTGGGGTATCTGCACGAGAACCAGAGCAAGGGCCGGGGCAACTTTGGTTTCAGTTACATGGCGCTGGATCTCGGCAGTCAGGCGGGTTTCAACGCACTCAACGTGGCCACGGGCAACTTCACCCCCACCGACTCGGTCATGAGCCTGGGTTATGGCCGCAAGATCAACAAACGCTCCGCCGCCGGTGTCACCCTCAAATACGTCAAAAGCGAAATCGCCAACTTCAGCGACACCACCTTTGCGCTGGACATCGGCATGCTCTACAAACTGCCCAGCCAGCCCCTGCGCCTCTCGGCGGTGGTGCAGAACCTGGGCCAGGGCCTGGAAGTGGGCAACGGATCAGACAGCCTGCCCACCCTCATTCGCCTGGGGGCCGCCTATAAACTGCCCCAGACCGAATGGCTCTGGGCGCTGGAAGGCGAGTTTGCCAAGGGCGACGACCCGGTGTGGAAGCTGGGCACGGAATATGGCCTGACCAAAATGGTGCGCCTGCGGGCGGGTTATAACAACAGCAGCGACCTGGACAACGGCTTCAGTTATGGCGTGGGCATTCTTCAGCCCAGATACCAGCTCAACTACGCCTACATTCCCTTTGGCGCGCTGGGCAACACCCACCGCTTTGCCCTGGACCTGAACTGGTAACCCCGTCTTATCAGGAGCCGGATAAAATAGCCTTGCATTTTTGTGAGGCGAGTGCGATGCAGCGTAACAACCTGTTCCTGCACCTGAGCTCCCTCGGCAGCGCCTGGGTGGCCAACAAACAGGGCTTCACCCTCGCTCCCCGCCTTGCCGGCGCGGGCATCGCCCTGGTGGGACTGTATTTTTTGCTGGGGTAGCCAAGTGTTGATAAACACCCTGCCAAAGGTTCATCTGTTTAGAGCATTTTCGGAGTAGACGTGGACGCAATAGGCGCTTTTTTTTCTTGCCCTCTCCCTAAGGGAGAGGGCAGCCGAAGGTTGAGCGAAGCGAAACCCGAGGCGGGTGAGGGGGA
>CAYJOG010000543.1:0-2229 GCA_964371695.1 uncultured bacterium | reverse complement strand
ACCTCAAAAAACCCCTGATAATCCGGGACTTTTCTCACAAACCTAACAGCAATGGGCGCGGTGTCCCCACCGCAGATTTCGCCAACGGCGACGGGGGCGTCGCCGCTACTCCTGGGATACGAACGCGGAAAACCAGCTCTTGCCAAGCACCTTTCAGTCCCGGCCAAACACCACCACCAGATGCTCTGGCCGCAGGCGGGAAATCTCCAGAAAATCGTTGGTGGTGCCAGATCCCAGCCAGCGCCAGTCCAGCTCCATCTGGGGCAGGTCTTCAAACCGGCTGGCGTGGGCCGACAGGCCAATCAGCACGGCGTCGGTGCATATCCAGCGCTCGCGCTCTGCCCCCATGGGCGAGAGGGCGATTTTCACCCCCAGCCAGCGGTTCACCAGCACCCGCCACACCAGGCTCAGGGTGCGCCGTGTGTCATAGGTGCTGTCCACCGCCTGGCTGATCCAGTCCACGAAATTTTCCTGCTCCCCGGTGTGCGCCCAGGCGGGCCTGAGCACCAGGGGCGAGAGATGGGGCCGCAGGAGTTTCTCCATGGGCAGCGTGCGGCTCATGGGTTTGTCGATGTTCACGGTCTGGCCGTTTTGCACCACCACGGCGATGTGGTCATAGGTGTTGCCGCACAGCCTGCGCCCCACCCGGAACACCCAGCCCGGTGTGCGCACCAGAATCAGGTCTCCCGGCTGAACCATTTGCCCCCAAGCGGTCATGAATTAATGGTAACAAAAAAGCGCCCCGCCGACCGGCAGGACAAGTTTGGGGCAGGATGTAAAATCGCCCGCCATGTCTGTTTACCAATCCGTAATCCGCCTGCTGCCACTGGTTGTGAGCCTGACGATTTTGCCCGGCATGGCCCTGGCCCAGGGCGATTTTGCGGGCAAACCCCTGGGCCTGCGCAACCGCCAACTGGTGGATGAAAAAGGCCGCACGGTATTCCTGCACGGCGTGAACGCTCGCATCAAGGGCCTTTACGACAACCAAGTGCCTGGCGCCAAAAACCCCTGGGGGCTGATTCCCGCCTTCACCCGTGAAGACGCCCGGCAGATGCGCCAGATGGGCTTCAACGCCCTGCGCCTGCCGCTGAACTGGAGCGGCCTGGAGCCGGACGAAAAAGGCGGCCTGAACGCCGCTTATCTCAAACAGGCCGATCAGGTCATCACGTGGGCCGCACAGGAGGGCCTGTGGGTGCTGGTGGACATGCATCAGGACGGTTACTCGAAATATGTGGGTGACGACGGCGCGCCCCTGTGGGCGGTGCATCCCCCGCCGCCGCCGGTGAAAAACGAAGACGACCCCATGCGCATGGTTTCCAAACCCGTGCAGCAGGCGTTTGCAGCGCTTTATGGCGAAGGCGAAAAAGGCCCCTATTTCAAAAAACGTTTCATCAACCTGTGGCGCGCCCTGGCCCGCCGCTGGAAAAACAATCCCGCCGTGCTGGGTTTTGAAATCCTCAACGAACCCCTCGGCCCGCCAGAAAAACTCATGCCCTTTCACCGGGAGATTGCCGCCGCCATTTCACAGGAGGCCCCGCAGAAACTGGTTTTTTTTGAACCCCACGCCACGCGCAACGTGCAGGACAAAGCCGTGAAGGGCGACGGCTCACTGGGGCCGGGCACCGTTTACACGCCTCATTTTTACACGGGCGTTTTCACCCCCTTTCCCAAAGAGGCCACGATGAAAAAAGCCGACCTGCAACGTTCGTTCCGGGCGGGTGTGGCCGAAGCGGCGAGTTACGACGCCCCCATGGTGATCACCGAATGGGGCTACAACCCCACGGGTCCCCGGTTTGGCGAAATCACACAATGGTGGTTTGACCTGCAAAACGAAACTTTCGCCGGTGCGTTTTATTGGCTGTGGAAGGAATATCCCCCCGCCCAGTGGGGATTTTTTGGCCAGAATGGCCAGCAGGACGCCCCCCGCACCGCCGCCATCGCGGCCTTTTCGCGCCTGCGTGTGGAAGCCCTGGCGGGCGAGCCGCTGGCGCTGAACTGGAACCCGGCAGAAAAATCCCTCACCGTGCGTTTCCGGGGTCTGGCGAAAGAAAAGGAACACCGGCTGGCGGCGGGGGCCGCGCCGGGCCTGGAAAAACCCGTGGCTGCCTGCGACAGCGCACCTGTCCCGGTAACAGGCAAAAACATCCTCCGCGTACTGTGCGGTGGGCCGGGAGAACACACGCTGGTGGTGCGCGCCGGGCGTTGAGGGCCGTCTACACCCTCTCCCCA
>CAYJOG010000542.1:1251-2232 GCA_964371695.1 uncultured bacterium | reverse complement strand
GCTGCGGCCCGTCTGGGCGATGTATTTCTGGTAAATCTCGCAGCGTTCGTCGTCGTTCATGTCAAAGGGCATGTGGCGGAACTTGCTCACATTGGGTGTGCGGCTGCGCACCTTGCCTTCTTCGTCAATGATGGCCTTGTAATCGTCATAAGGCGTGGCGTCCAGCGCGAAAACCGGCCAGCGGTATTTCACGGGAAACAGGCTGCTCATCATGTCCTGCACCAGACGGCTGCCGGGCTGGGACTCGTAGGGGTAGACAAACATCTGCGGATGCCCGTCGAGAAAACGGTGTGTGGTGTTGCCGCCGTTTTCGTACATGGCGCCGATCATCAGCAGGCGGATGTCGTTTTTGGTCTGGGTCATTCAGAACTCCCTCTGGAATTGGTCTGGTAAGCGTAATAGAGATTCTTTTCGGCATCCCGCGATTTTTTTTGCGCCACTGCGCGGGGAAAACCCGTGCTCACTGCGCGGGGAATAATTTCGATGGCAAAAATCTGGTTGCCCTGGGGCCACGCCAGACTCGCCAGCACCTTGCCTGTTTTCAGGCACACTGCAAACACGCCGCAGCGGCTTTTTTCCACATTCAGCCCCGGCGCATACACGGCATAGCGCGAAATCACGCGGGAAACCCCCACAAACGCCACGTCCCCCACCAGAGCCAGGCCCCGTGTCCAGCCCGGCAGGCGGGCCAACACTTCATACCCCCCCGCCCTTTTCACCACCAGTTCGCCATAACCGCTGTTGTCCAACCACAAACGCCCCCGGTGCAGGCGCGGGCTGTGAGGACGGGTCAGGCCCCGGCACACCGGCTCGCGGCTCTCACCGGCAAACACCACACCCCGTTTGTCCACCGGCCAGTCCAGGTCACCGGGGCGTTTGGGGCTGGGAGCCTCTGTCGACGCCGTAAAAAAACTGCTGGCCAAGTCCCGCCCCGCCGCCATGCCGTTGAGTTGCAAAAAATTGGCGGAAAAATCTGGCTTG
>CAYJOG010000542.1:0-1241 GCA_964371695.1 uncultured bacterium | reverse complement strand
TGGCCACCACACATGCCGGGGCGTTGCACCATTTTCAAACCGCACCACGGCGTTGTGCCCCACGGCGTTGCCATGCAACTGCCCGCCAATCAGCGCCAGATCATGCAGATACAGACTCCCGGCAAAAAAAGCGGCCCCCACTGGCATCAGGGGTTTGGCGGAAAGGTCCGGCATGGATTCGTCGGTGCGCACAAAACAGCCGCTGGCGGGTGTGAGTTCCAGAATCTGGTTGGGATTACGCGTGCAGGCCACAAACAGGGTTTTGGTTTTCCGGTCTGCCGCCAAGCCCGACGGATGGGGCAGCGAAAGATAAGAAACGCGGGGCTGCCCCCCCGGCGCGCTCAGGGCCATGAGCAGATGTTCATATTCCCGGCTCACCACCAGCGTCAGGGCCAGGTCATCCAGCAACCCCCACCAGTCTCCGGTCACGCGATGATGAAACAACCCAGCGGGCGCGTTGTCTGCCTCCTGCCAGTGACCCACCACCTGCTGGGGATTCCGCCACTGGGCGTCGTGCTGTGTCCAGCGGTCTTCCAAAGTGGTTTGCCGGGATGTTTTCACGGCACCTGCCCCATGGCGCGGGACATGCGCCATGCACCCGAATACATGCGCATGGCCGACTTGAGTTTGGTGGTGCTTTCGCCGCCGTGGCGCACCGCCGAAAGGATGGGCACCTCCAGCACGGGATAACCCTCGCGTCGGCAGATCGCCACAAACTCCAGGTCAATCAGGTCATCATTGCGTGTCAGGTTCAGCAATTTTTCCCGGCTCCGGGGAAACACCTTGGGGGTGCCGTTGATGTCCCACACCGGCAGGTCAAACAGAGACCGGCATTCCAGGTTATAGAGCAGACTGCCCAGGCGGCGGGTGAAACTGTCGCGAATTTTGCGGTTGGCTTTGATGACCGTGTCGGGGTGGGCCACGCCATAAATCAGCAGCAGCGTCAGATCTTCGGGCGCAGTGCGGGCCGAGTTGGAATAACAGAGCGTCTGGCCCCTGGCCTGCGACAGGCCGTGGCGCACCGCCCTGCCCCAGCCGCCTTCGTCAATGCACAACACGCGCACACAATCAAACTTTTCCGCCACTGCCTGACACACCGCCAGGGAATCATCCCGACGGGGGCCGTTGATGACGGGCAGCAGTTCCACCACAAATGGCAATTTGGCCACCGCTTCGGCATAACCCGCCAGCACCTCGCCGATGTGATCAGCCTGGTTATAAACCGGCAAAATGACCGAAGC
>CAYJOG010000541.1:0-2232 GCA_964371695.1 uncultured bacterium | reverse complement strand
ACAATCAGTTCATGCCGGGGCTGGCCAGTAAAAAAGTGGAAATCCGTTCCCGGATTGCGCCCGACCTGAAAAAAAGGGCTGATCGTGTGCTGGCGGGCAAGGGATTGAAAATGTCCGACGCAATCCGGCTTTTTCTGCACCAGATGGTGGCTGAAAACGATTTGCCCTTTGAATCACCTGCCCCCAGTGCAAAAACCCGGGTGGCCATGGAAGACGCACGAAAAATAAAAAAGGGACGCTTCAAAACCGCCAAGGCTCTGTTTGATGACCTCGAAAAAAACGCCGCCCTCCAAACGGGCCGCCGCGCCGCGAAACAGCGATAAAACAAGGCAGTTCCAGAAAGATTGGGACCGACTTTGCGCCTCTGGCCGTTTTGACATGAACAAACTGAAGGAGGTCATGCTGTGGCTGATCAGGGCCGAATCGCCTTTGGGTTCAGAGTGGAAGGATCATCCCTTGAAAGGCAAATGGAAGGACCACCGGGAATGTCACATTGGGGGCGATTTTTTGCGCATTTACCGCGTGGAGGGCGGCGGGGGTAACGATGAAACAGTGATATTTGTCCGTGCCGGAACCCACAGCGAGCTGTTTGAGTGACTTGTTCCCCGCTTGAGGCAATGCGGCTAAAATGCCGCATAATCAATGGACACCCTCAGGCAGACGCCCCGTATTCACAAACTTTCGCCGGAGCTGATTGGCAAAATCGCTGCCGGTGAGGTGGTGGAGCGCCCCGCCAGCGTGGTGAAGGAACTGCTGGAAAACGCCCTGGACGCCGGGGCCAGGTCCATTGAGGTGCGCCTGGAGCAGGGGGGCCTGAAGCTCATTGAGGTGGCCGATGACGGCTGTGGCCTGACGCCCGAAGAAATGCCCCTGGCCCTCACCGAACACGCCACCAGCAAGGTGCGGGACTACGACGACCTGTTCAACCTGCACACCCTGGGGTTCCGGGGTGAGGCCCTGGGGGCCATCCGCCGGGTGAGTCACCTGAGCCTCATCAGCGCCCCCGCGCCCGGTCAGGCCCACGAACTGAATCCCTCCGGCGAGATTGTCCCCACGGCGCGGGATCAGGGCACCACCGTGCGGGTGGCGGACCTGTTTCACAACACCCCCGCCCGCAAAAAGTTCATGAAGGAGGCCAGCAAAGAGCTGATGGCCGCCACCGAAATTGTGGTGGGTTATGCCCTCATGCGGCCCGAAGTGGGGTTTCTGCTCACCGATGGCTCTCGCACCGTGGTGCGCACACTGGCCCAGGAAGACCTGGGCACACGGGTGATGGAACTCTTTGGCCGGGAGGCTTGGCAGGGGTTGGTGCCGGTAGAGACGGAAGAAGGGGACGTGCGGCTGTGGGGGTTCCTGAGCCGCCCTTCGGCCACCCGCAGCGACGCCCGCAAGCTGTTTTTTCTGGTGAACGGCCGTCTGGTGCAGGACCGCTGGCTGCTCTCAAGCCTCATGAGTCGTTACCGGGGCATGATCCCGCCCCGCAAATATCCCTTTGGCGTGGTGCAGATCAGTGTGCCGCCGCACTTGGTAGACGTGAACGTGCATCCCACCAAACGGGAAGTGCGCTTTGTGGCCAACGGCCCGGTGTATATGGTGCTGAGCCGGGCCGTGGACAAGGCCACCCGCGTGGTGGGGGCTTTTATGGAGATATTGCCGCCCTCCGGCCCAGATGGGGGGGAGCTGGATTTTGCCCCGTCTTTGCCAGCGCCGGGCGGCCCCGCCTTTTCAGAGCCGGGAACAAGGTTCAATCCAGCGCCTACCCATTGGGCCAGATCGGCGGCCCCGCGTTCGTTTTTGCCTGAGCGGCCTTTTGGTCTGAACCCCACTGGGTCTCAGGCGGGACAGAACGGACAAAACTTTACGGTGGCGATTGCGCAGGGGCATGCCACGTTGTCGGGCAACCTGCGGTTTCTCGCCCAGCTTTATCACACCTATCTGCTCTTCACGATTGACGGCGCGCCCTATCTGGCCGATCAGCACGTGGCCCACGAGCGGGTGCTTTATGAGCAGTTCAGCAAGGCCCTCAAACAGCGCCAGCAGTTGCCCAGTCAGGGACTGCTGGTGCCGCTGCCGCTGCCGTTGAGTCCGCCAGAAGTGGTGCAGGTGCAAGCCAACCGGGAGGCTTTGTTGCGTTATGGCCTGGACCTGGAGCCTTTTGGCGAAGGGGCGGTGCTGGTGCGGGGTTTGCCGGTGGGGCGGCGGCAAAGCAACGCCTCTCTCAGTGAGTTGTTG
>CAYJOG010000540.1:0-2232 GCA_964371695.1 uncultured bacterium | reverse complement strand
TGGTGGCGCGAGTAGCCACAGGCGTCCCCGCCTGTGGTCCTGCCTGCGTTCATATAAAAGGCAGGCGGGACGCCTGCCCCACTGAAAGAAAGCAGAAAAAGGTGCTCTGTTTATGGTTTAACTGGATTCCCGCTTTCGCGGAAATGACGGCGGCCAGAAGGTGCAGATTGGGATGGGGCTATTTCTTTTACCGACTTCCGATTTCAAGCTCCCAATTTTCAACTTCGGACTTCCCGACCCCGGCCTACATTTCTTCGGTTTCGATCTTCACGCCTTCGGCGGGCACCGCGCCGGGGAAACTCATGCCGCCGCTGCCGGATTCTGCGGCGGGGGCCGCAGAGGTTTCTTCGCCTGCTGCGGCGGCTTCACCCGCCGGTGCGGCAGGGGCCTCGCCCTGGAGCTTTTTCATTTTTTTGGGAATGTCCAGTTTTTTCAGGAAGCCCGCTTCATCGGTGCCCTCCACATGGCGCGCCCAATATTCCTGGTCATAACCGCCATAAATCACCGGCGTGATGTCCTTGGAAAACCACAGCTTGATGTCGGGAATGTAGTTGGCCACCATGTACCAACTGGCCCAGGAGATATAAAGAAGCCAGATGATGTTCATGTAGCGCGGCACGTCGTTGCCCACATAGGGAATGGCGTCCAGGCGGTGCGCCGTGTAGTCCGTGGCGGTGCGGGAGACCAGGACGGGGTTCTCAAAAAGGTTCTCCGCCGTCTTGTGTTCAGGCTCGGCGTGCGGCTTGTTCGGCGCGCTCATAGGCTTCCTCCTGCTCCAGCATGGTGTATTTGGCGGCTTCGAGATCGGCAAACTTGCCGTTGAGGAAGGCCCACAGAAAAAGACACATGAAGCCCGCCGCCACCATGAGGTAAATGGTGATGGGCATGATGGCGAACACCATGGCGTCGGCCCCCCGAATGGAGCGCACAAACTCGGTGAGTTTGTAGATGAAGCCGCCGCCCGCCAGCAGTATCACCAGCAGCGAAAACGTGCCCACAAAAGCCCCCATGTCAAAAATGCCCATGAAGCCACGATTTTTCGGCGGCGGTGCGGTTTCCACCTTCAGGGCATCCGCAAACGCCTTGATGTCGTCTGGGCCGTTGGAGTTCACTCGATGCCCACCGTCCAGGGTTTGTCCAGATTTTCTTCCTTGGCCCAGGGGTCTTTGCGCACGGGAATGTCCTCGAGCGTTTCTTTAACCGGCGCAGCGGCGGCGGCGGGGGCGGCCTCAGCAGCAGCGGGGGCTGCCGCAGCGGCCGGTTTGGCGGCAGCGGCGGGCGCGGCGGTGGATTGGGGGAACTTGCCCCGGTTTTTATCCATCATTTCGCGGGTGATGTTCAGCGTGCCGCCACCGGCCCGGTCTTCTTCGGGAATCCAGCTTCCCAGCCACTGCACATAGGCAATCAGCCCCATGCCCTTTTTGTTGGGCACTTTGTTTTTGTCAAACAGCCAGGGGAAATCCGGCATCACGCTCACGGGCGCCACGTCGGTGGGGCGATAGAAGTGGGCGGCGTGCCAGTCGTTGCTGTGCACCCAGGCCTCGCGGCTCAGGTCTGGCCCCACGCGGCGGGTGCCCAGCAGGGGGGGCAGGTGAAACTCGGTCTGGTATTCGGCGGGATAACTCACCTTGCCCCAGCGCACGCTCTCGTTGCTCACGGGGCGCACAAACTGGCTGTGGCAGTGCCAGCAGGCCTCCTGAATGTAAACCTTTTTGCCCAGGCGCAGGGCCTCGGCGTAGTTTTTGGGGGTGGCGCCGCCGGGGTAATAGGTTTTGAACTCTTTCTCCCAGCGCCGGGCCATGTCGGTGAAGGCCGGGTCTACGTTCTCGGCGATTTTGTCGGCGGTGGCATAGGGAATGTCCTTGAGCACCATGAAGGGCAACACCGCCTGGGCCACCACGCTGAAGATGAACAGGCCAAAGCCGCCCGCAAAAAGCACAAAGTTGAATCGTTCGATGAGCGCTTTCATCAGTGGGCCCCCACCGGCTCGGTTGTCGGCTCAAACATGTCCTGAGCAGACTCCGGCAAAGTTTCATCCAGGGCGGCAATCGGCTTGCGGGCCGTGAGCCACAGGTTGAGCACCCACATGGCGGTGCCCGCGATGATCATGAAACCGCTGATGGTGCGCACGCCCCAGAAGGGTATCGACCACACCACGCTGTCTTCCCAGGGTGAGAGGCTGGCCCAACTGAAGCCCTGCACCAGACCACCAATCGTGAGGTCCACAAACAT
>CAYJOG010000539.1:0-2234 GCA_964371695.1 uncultured bacterium | reverse complement strand
CGGGGGGGGGTTTTAGCCAAAAAGACCATAACACGACACATCTGCCACCACGGGCTTGGTGCGGGTGCGGGGCAACATGGTGGTGCGTTCCATCGAACACGCCGAGGTGTCGGTGGATGGCCGACTGGTGGTGGAGCAGACAATTCGCAACAGCACCGTGAACGTGGGCGACCGCCTGGAAATCACCAACCAGCGCGGCAGCATTCAGGGCGGCCTCACCCGCGTGGGCAACGAACTGGTGACCCCCAACCTGGGCACCCCCGCATTTGCCGAAACCACCATTCAAGTGGGGGTGAACCCCAACCTGCGCACCCAGATGGAAGAGCTGGAAGAAACCACCCGACGCATGCGCGAACAGGTGCGCTCGCTGGAGCGGGAGCAGCTTGCCCTCAAAAAGCTGGATGAACAGGGCGAGCTGAATCCGGATCAGCGCAAGAAACTGGTGAGTCTGGTGCGTCAGGTGCTCACCATTCGCACCGAAATCCGCCAGAAGGATGATGTCCGCAAGCGGCTCGAAGACAGCGCCCAGCTTCTGAAAAAAGGCCGCATTGTGGTGAAGGGCATGGTTTATCCAGGCGTGAAAATCATCACCCAGAGCAATCTGGTGAAGGTGATCAAACGCGATGAAAACTCGGTGACCTTTTTTGAAAAAGACGGCGAAGTGGCCATGGGCAGGGCCTAGGCCTCGGCCAATTGTTAAGACGCGAAAAATTACGCAAATATTAAGCTTGCATTAAGGTCGCGCATCCCTAAAATGCACCGTCTACTCCGGAAAGGGGGTGTGCGAGATGAATGCTTTAGGCCACCATATTTTATGCGAGTTTTACGACTGTGATGCTTTGTCGATAGGCAAAGCCGACACCGTGGAACAGTTGATGTTGGACGCCGCCACGTTAAGCGGAGCAACCATTGTCAACCACTGTTTTCACCAGTTCAGTCCCTACGGCGTGTCGGGGGTTGTGGTGATCGCCGAGAGTCATCTCGCCATTCACACTTGGCCGGAATACGGCTACGCCGCCGTGGACCTGTTCACCTGCGGCGACAGCATTGATGGCTGGACCGCTTTTGAGCACCTTAAAAACGGCTTCAGCAGCAAACGGGTGGAGCAAAAAGAGTTTTTCAGAGGGTATCTGCCGCAGGTGGCATTGCCCCTGGTGCCGGGCTGACTGAGCACGCTGGGTCGGGAGGCCCAGCGATCACCCCAGGCGGCCTGACCGCCTGAATTCCAACGCGTTTTCGCCTCGCCGGTGCTGAACCGGCGAGGGCTTTTCCGTCTTTATTCGGCACAGGAGGTTTCCCATGTCTTCAACCCCACCGGCAGAAAACGGCTTTGACCTCTGGTTCCGGGAAAACTATTCCCCCGGGGCCGCCAAGGCGCTCAAAGTGACCGCCACACTGCATCACGAAAAATCCCCGTTTCAGGAAGTCCATATTCTGGAGACGGTGGATTTTGGCCGCATGATGTCCCTGGACGGCTGCGTGATGGTGACGGACAAGGATGAGTTCGTTTATCACGAAATGCTCACCCACGTGGCGTTTTTAACCCATCCCAATCCCCGCCGGGCCCTGGTGGTGGGCGGCGGCGACGGCGGCACGGTGCGCGAAATTCTGCGCCACCCCTCGGTGCAGGAAGTGGACCTGGTGGAGATTGACGAAGCGGTGGTGCGGCTGTCGCGCCAGTTCTTCCCCAAACTCACCACGGGGCTGGACGACCCCCGTGTGTCGGTGCATTACAAAGACGGCATCGCCTGGGTCAAAAAAACCAAAAAACCCTACGACATCATTCTCATCGACAGCACCGACTTTTTCGGCATGGCCGAGGGCCTGGCCTCGGTGAAGTTTTTCAAGGACATTCACCGGGCGCTCGCGCCGGACGGCATTCTGGCCATGCAGAGCGAAGACGCGTGGTATTTCCACAAACCCATGGCCATGGTTTATCACAATCTGGAAAAAGTTTTCCCTGGTCAGGTGTTCGGCTACGGGGCGTTTATCCCCACCTACGTTTCAGGTTTCTGGACCTTTGCGCTGGCCAGCAAAAAACACCATCCACTCAAAAATCTGGACAAAAAACGGGCCAGGGCCATCGCGGCGGAAAGTTTTTATTACAACCCGCACCTGCATCAGGGGGCGTTCGCGCTTCCTAACTTTGTACAGAAACCCATGGGCCCGGCGGCGCTCAGGGCTTTTTCATAAGCCAGTTTCAGGTTTTGTGTTGTTTTCGCGGGGGCGTTGCC
>CAYJOG010000538.1:0-2246 GCA_964371695.1 uncultured bacterium | reverse complement strand
AAGCAAAACGGGGGCCACAAGGCCCCCGTTTCTTTTGGTTGCGGGGGAGGGATTTGAACCCCCGACCTTCGGGTTATGAGCCCGACGAGCTACCGCTGCTCTACCCCGCGATACGTCTGTCATTATAAAAGTAATTCCTGCGGCGTCAAAGAACCTGTTTCAAAAGTGGGCTATATGAAACATGGCCCACTTTGGACAGGCTCTTGCGGCCATAATACCAATTCTCAACCAAAACAACATTAACCCTGAGCGATGAACCGGTTTGGAAACGGGTGCTGCGAAGTCAGACGGTTCGGTGAAAATTGGTATGAATTCATGGATGAATTCAACTCGAACACCGAGGCCCAGACAGGGCCGGAGGTGTTCGCGGCGCAAGCGGGCTTTGCCTGCGCCGCGCCGGGCCGCAGCCGTTCACGACGAACGGCAAGGCCAATAAAACCAATGAACATTCCTGCTGTTTTAAATGTTCATTGGTATGAGTTTGCGAGGAGTCTTTCCAGATACCCCAATGGGCATCTGGCCGAGCAAAGGCGATAGCGGCTGTTCTCGAAAGCCAAAACTTTGAAAAAGTTGAGGTTTTCGCCACGCCGAGAGTGAAGTGCCCCCCGATGGCGTTGGGTTTTAGTTCATTTTGATGAAGTTTGTGCATGAGGTTCCGCCTTGTCGTGCCCGTCAACGATAGGACACCTTCTACCCCCTATCCCATCGAGGGAGAGGGAACGATGCTGGAGTGCATAAACTTGCATAAAATGGCGCTTTTGCTGGAGTTCTTCAAACTCCCGCAAGCGGAAAATTCATCCATGGATTTAGCAGGGTGTTTGTCAACACCCGGCTAATCCAGCACCGTCCACACCGGCAGGTGATCACTGGGACCGCCGCAACGGGCCAGGGGGCACACACCGCTTTTGAGGGCCTTGGTCTTTTTGAGAAAAATCAGATCCCAGGTCTGGGGGCCATAAGTTTTGCCGTCGTTGGTGGCCCGCGCCGAGGCGGGCAAAGCGGCGTGGGCGTCGGCATAACCCGCCGCCGCATAGGTTTTGGGCGTGGGGTCGCGGGCGATGCCCGACACCAGATCGTTGTAATAAAAATCGGTGTTCAGGTCGCCCCCCACCACCACGGGGCCGGTAAAGTTTTGGGCATCGGCAATGACTTCGCCCGACTGTTTTACTCGCACAAAATTGGCCAGCGCCGAGTTTTCCAGATGCAGTGAATAAACCCGCACCGCCCCCTTGGCCGTCATCACGTCTGCCGACAGCGCCACGCGGCCCCCCAGGCGGGTGTGGGCATTGCCCCGCTGGGCGCGCTGGGCGGGGGGTTCATACCACTTGCTGGCGGCCCGGTGGCGGATTGGATGGGCGTTTTTGAGGGGATAGCGGCTGAGGATGGCGTTGCCGTGCTCGCACACGCGCTGCACCGGCCCGGCGGCAGATGCAAAATCCACCTCCATGAACTCCACGGCATAAACCCAGTGCATCTTCAGCGCCCCGGCCAGTTCGGCGGCCACGTGGGGCGATTTGTCGCCATGCTGGCAACCCCTGTCCGCTTCACTCAAAAGCCACACGTCCACGTCTTTCAGGTCCGGGTCGGTGGTCATGATGCGTTTCAGATCAGCCAGCGCATGCCCTGCGGCCAGATTAAACGCCGCCACTTTCAGATTTTTTTTTGGCGCGGGCGGCTTGGCGGGCGCATACGAACCGCTGTCCAGACGGCAGCGGATGAAATGTTTGTCGGGCGCGTCATCTGGCGCGGCAGATTCCGCACACAGTCGCGGCAAGGGTTTGGGCGCTGCTGCGCCCCAGGCCGAACTGGCGAATAAAACCATCAAACCCAAAACAAAAAACAATGGATTTTTCATCTGTTTTTTCATGGGGGGCGTTGCCCCCCAATCCCCCCACCGGGAGGCCAGCGGGCCTCCCGGACCCACCGCATGAGGCGCTACGCGCAGAAAAAACCAAAATGCCATGCCCGCCGTCATTCCCGCGAAAGCGGGAATCCAGTGAATACAGAAAAGGTTTTTGACCTTTGTTTTTAACCCACAGGCGAGGACGCCCGTGGCTACTACGGAAATTGTCGGATTGGATTTCAGCACTGTGGTTCCCACAGGTTGGGCCACGACCAGCCGCACTTCGTGCGGCCATGGTTCCGCAGGGCTGCCCCAGCCGGAAGACACTCCCACATCAGAAATTGGACCTCCCCGAAAGGCTTGTGCGCCTTCCGGCTGGGGCAGCCCTGCGGAAACGCGGCGG
>CAYJOG010000537.1:0-2249 GCA_964371695.1 uncultured bacterium | reverse complement strand
GTTTACTTCTGTTCGTCTTGATTTTTATCCAGAGGACCGGTTTAATGGTTCGGTGAGGTAAAGTAGAAAGCGAAGTAATTCTTATGCGAATGATTCACAAGGAACATTTTCCCAAGGCCAAGGTGGGCGATCTGGTGGATTTGGAAGGCAAACTCTATCGCGTGGCGCAGGAGCAACCCGGTCATCTGCTGCTTCTGTTCACCTCCAAGGGCAAGGCCAAACACAGCTATCAGGCCGTGGAACGCACCCGCCTCACCGAAGAACAGATCAACACCGAAGAAAACAAGCGTGAGCTTGTCGCCGAAATGGATTTTGAAGAAGCCGAAGACTGAGAAGACCCGGTTTTACCAAAAGGTTCCAGGAGGTCCGCCCCCCATAACAAGCTGATGCCCCCCGCCGCAGGCGTAACCTGCGAAAAAAAGCCACCGTTCTAGGAGCGGTGGCTTTCCATGTAGGGAGTGCTTTTTCAGCACCAATGTCATTCTCTTTTTACGGCGGACCTCCAAAAACCTTTAGCCAAATTTTTTTATACTTCTCCCGTGGCCCACATCAACGATTTTCTCACCACCATGGTGGAGCGCGGCGGCTCTGACCTGCACCTGAAGGTTGGCACGCCCCCCGTGGCCCGCCTCAACGGTCGGCTCATGCCCATCGGCAAAGACCGCCTGGGGGCAGACGACCTCAAGCAGATGCTCTATGGCATCCTCACCGACAAACAAAAGAGTCACTTCGAGGCCACCCACGAACTGGACTTCGCCTATTCCGTGCGTGGTCTGGCGCGGTTCAGGGTCAACCTGTGCATCCAGCGCAGCTCCATTCGCGCGGTCATGCGCATCGTGCCCTTCGAGATCAAATCCTTTGACGACCTCATGGTGCCGCAAAAACCCCTGCAATACCTCTGCAACCTCAACCGTGGTCTGGTGCTGGTCACCGGCCCCACCGGCTCGGGCAAAAGCACCACCCTGGCCGCCATGATCGATTACATCAACAACCGCAAAAACCTGCACGTGGTGACGGTGGAAGACCCGGTGGAGTTTCTCTACCGCGACAACAAGTGCATCATCAGCCAGCGCGAGGTGGGCACCGACACCGACAGTTTTGGCAGCGCCCTGCGCGCCGCTTTCCGGCAAGACCCCGACGTGATTCTGGTGGGCGAAATGCGCGACACCGAAACCATCGCCACCGCGCTCACGGCCGCAGAAACCGGCCACCTCGTGTTCAGCACCCTGCACACCACCGACGCCCCGCAGACCATCGACCGCATCATCGACGTGTTCCCCCCCCACCAGCAGAGCCAGATACGCATTCAGCTCTCGGTGGCGTTGCAGGGCGTGGTGAGCCAGCGCCTGTTGCCCCGGGCCGACGGCAAGGGGCGCGTGCCCGCCATCGAAATCCTCATCGCCACGCCCACGGTGCGCAAAATCATTCTCGAACACGGCGACGCCACACGTATTTATGAAGCCATCATGCAGGGCCAGTTTTATGGCATGTGTACCATGAACATGTCCCTGGTCAAGCACTATCAGGAGGGCCTCATCACGCTGGATGAAGCCCTGGCCACCACCGGCAACCCTGACGAATTCAAGCTCAACCTCAAGGGCATCTACGCCGGTTCCGGCACCAGCGACAGCCAGGAGGACATCTTTGGCCCCATGGACTCCGCCAAGGGCGGCCTGGGCGCGGGCGGAAAAAAACCTGGCCCCGGTCTGGTGAAGCCCCCCGGCGACAAACCACCGCCCGACAAAAATCCCCCCGACAAACCCCCCGCCGGTGGTGCGGCTCCGCCCAAAAAGCCGGAGTTCGGCATGGGCGACCCGAAGTTTAATGTGTAAATCCACCCTTCATTGGCGCGGGTTGTCCTGGTGTCTGGGACTTGCGCTCCTGCTCAACTTTTTTTGCACACCCGCTCAGGCCAAAAAGAAACTTTCCGCCAGCGCCAAGGCCGAACTGAACGGCGAACTGGTGGACGCCGTGAATTTCAACGACCCGGCCTATGCCGCCGAAGTGCTGGGGGAGGGGGCCGACCCCGACGCCCGCACGCCCGATGGCCAGCCGGTGCTGAACCTTGCGGCGGAAAAAGGTTATCCCGAACTGGTGAAGCTGCTGATCAAAAAAGGGGCGGATCTCACCGCCCGCGACAAAAAGGGTCTCACGGCCCTGCACGAAGCCGTGGGTCAGCAGCATCTGGTGCGCCTGCCGGGGGGGTTTGTCGAGGTGGCCGGGGCGCTGCGCCGTGCGGGGGCCAGAGA
>CAYJOG010000536.1:0-2253 GCA_964371695.1 uncultured bacterium | reverse complement strand
GTGCGCAGCAAATCCGGCGAGGTGGTGGGGTTGCTGGCGGGGTTCTGGGCCATCAAGGCGCTGCGCGAGCAGATCGGCAGCGGCAAGGGCAACTTCATCACCGACGAAAACAACCAGCACCTCATCGGCAGCCACAGCACGGGCTTCACCCTGCACCACACGGTGGCCATGCCTTTGTCGGGCTGGGAACTGGCCCACGACCTGCCGCTGACCGAAGCGGCGGGCATGGTGCGCGACCAGTTGCTGGCGCTGTTGGGGCTGGTGCTGCTGACGGTGGGGGGCGTGGTGTGGGTGGCCATGCGTTTTGCCAAACATCTTGTCCGGCCCATCGAAGAAACCACCGCCACCATGAAAAAAATCAGCCAGGGCGACCTGAGCGCCTCATTGCGTTACCGGGGTGAAGACCAGATCGGCATGATGGTGGGGGCCTTCAACACCACGCTGGAGAGCCTGCGTCAACTGGTGAGTTCCCTGCGGGAAGCCTCTGGCAAACTCATCGGCAACGCCGAGAGTCTCCGTGCCAACACTGCCGAAACCAGCGACGGCATGTCGCAGATCGCCACCCAGGTGGAGGGCCTCACCTTCAAGGCGGTGTGGATGGAGGAAATCGTCTCCAGCACCCGCTCCCAGGGAGAAAAAACCATTCAGGCCCTGGGGCGCATCAACGAACAGATCGGTGAAAGCGCCGAGACGGTCTCTCACAACCGCCTGCTCTCTTCCGAGGGGGTGCAGGCCATGGAGGCCATGACCCGCCAGATGGACAGCATTGTGGGTGAAAACGATCAGGCCCTGGACAACATCCTCTCGCTCAAGGACGCCACCGAAAAAGTCCACGGTGCGGCGGGGCTGATTTCGCACATCGCCGAGCAGGTGAATCTGCTGGCGCTGAACGCCGCCATTGAGGCCGAGCGGGCAGGCGAACATGGCCGGGGCTTTGCCGTGGTGAGCAAAGAGGTGCGCGAACTGGCGGGGGTGAGCAGCAAGGCGGCGCGGGAAATCACCCAGCTCATACGCCAGAGCCAGATTCTGGTGGAAAGCGTGGTGAAAGAAATGCACTCGCACCAGAGCACCGTGCGCGAAGGCGCGAGCATTGTGCGGGATGCCAGCGGGCGGTTTGAAACCATCCGGGCCTCCATGGATGTCTCCAGCGCGTCGTTTGAAGAAATCGCCCGCGCCAGCGAAGAAATCCAGCGCTTCAGCACGTCTCTGGGCGAACTGATGAGCCACATGGTCAAGGCCGTGGGCGAAACGGTGCAGGGCACGGAAACCATCGCCGGGTCGGTGCAGGAAATCACCGCCGCCACACACGAGGTGTCCGATTCCGCCGTTGACCTCAGCCAGATGGCCCAGCAGCTTTCACTCCTTGTCTCGTTTTTCAAAGACGGCGCGTGATACAAATTTTCAATCGAAACAACATTAACCCTGAGCGATGAGCCGGTTGGGAAATGGGTGCTGCGAAGTCCGGCGGTTCGGTGAAAATTGGTATGAATTCATGGATGAATTCGCATCGAACACCGAGGCCCCACGCGACAGGAGGTCGCGTGAAGGCCGCCGAGGGTGGCTCTGCCCCCGAAGGCGGTGGTTTCAAAAGTTCAGGAGGAACTTTTGAAACAATCCTGTGGGCCGGAGGTGTTCGCGGCGCAAGCTGGCTTTGCCTGCGCCGCGCCGGGCCGTAGCCATTCACGACGAATGGCAAGGCCAATAAAACCAATGAACATTCCTGCTATTTTGAATGTTCATTGGTATGAGGAAGGCCGGAGGCTGGAAAAAGAAAAAGCCCCCTCGTTCCCCGCCGTTCAGGAGCAGGCGCGGTGTCCCCACCGCGCAAAAACAAGATCGAAATCATGGGTTTTTGCCATTCGCGGCGGTGTGAGTTCGAGCGGAGGCACTCTGGGTGCCCATTGGGGCACCCAGCCGCGAGAAGGCGATAGCCCGCCGCTACTCCGGAAAAGTCATTAGCCACGGGCGTCCCGCCTGTGGCATGAAAAAAGACCAGAAACCTTATCTGGTTTTTTGTTTTTGCATCCTGGCCCGGCGCAGGAAACCTATACTGGCCGCACCAATTCCCCGGAGGTTTCCATGAAAAAGCACCTGCTCGCCGGCCTGTTGCTGGGCTTCGTTCTGCTGATGTCACCCGCTCAGGCAGCCAGTAAAAAAATGGACCCCGCCAAGCTGCCGCAAGAAGTGATGGACCTGTCGCAGGAATATCTGAAGCTGCAAAGCAAAGAGGAAGTCAGCAAAGAAGACTTGGCC
>CAYJOG010000535.1:0-2255 GCA_964371695.1 uncultured bacterium | reverse complement strand
AAAAATGTTCCTTTAACCGCGGGGTTTATTCGCAACGGGGTTTTTTTTTACGGGCGCGGGGGGGCACGCTGTTTCTCGATGAGATCGGTGAAATGGAACTGCGGATGCAGGCCAAGCTGCTGCGGGTGTTGCAGGAGCGGCACTTCAGAAGGGTGGGGGGCGAAGACAACTTGCCCACCGATGCGCGCATTGTGGCCGCCACCAACCGCGAACTGCGGCAGGATGTCGAAGCCCACCGTTTCCGCGAAGACCTTTATTACCGCCTGGAAGTGGTGAGCCTGTTTGTGCCGCCGCTACGGGAGCGGAAAGAGGACATCCCCCTGCTGGTGCAGCATTTTCTCAAGGAACTTGTTCTGCGTGAGAACGCAGTGCTTCCCATTCTCACGCCCGCCGTGAAGCGGACATTTCTGGCCTATGACTGGCCGGGCAACGTGCGGGAACTCAAAAATCTGGTGACGCGCCTGAGTGTGTTGTGCGCGGGAAAACCCACGCCTGTCGAGGCCCTGCCGCCGACCATGAGGAGCCTGGACGGCCCTGGCAGCGGCACGCGGGAAAGCGCCCTGGCAGAAGAAGTCTTCTGCTTCTGGAACCGCGTGGCGGAGGAGGAACCCGGCGCTGTGGGGCATGACCAGTCGGGCGATGCCTTCAGCGCCGGAGCGGCTGGAATGGATGAAATATTCCACGGTAAAGTGGTGCCGCTCTCGCACCTGGAGCGTTTGGCGATTGAACACGCGATGAAAGTGTGCGAGGGCAACGTGTCGCTGGCGGCGCAGGAACTTCAGCTCAGCCGGGCCACGCTTTATCGCCGCCTGAAGGAATACGGCATTCACGTGATGGTGGAAGAAGCGGGGTAGGCTGTGTCAACCCGGTTACAGCACTTCAATCTGGCTGCTGTCGCTCACCACAAAACGGTGTGACTGGGGTTTGCCCACCGAGGCGCGGATGGTGGCCCCGCGGCCAATGATGGACTGGTCGATGCGTGCGCCCACGTTTTCAATCAGGCAGTTGTCCATCACCACCGTGTTTTCCAGCTCGCTGCCCACAATGCGCACCCCGGCGCTGAGGCTGGTGAACGGTCCCAGAAAACTGTTCACCACCATGGCCCCTGGGCCAATGAACACCGGCCCGCGGATGTGGCTGTCGCGCACCACCGCGCCGGGCGCGACGAACACGCGGCCATCGATGTGGCTGGCTTCGTCCACCTCGCCCAGGATTTCCTGCTCCAGGTCTTCAAGAATCAGCCGGTTGGCGGCCAGGATGTCGGTGGGTTTGCCGGTGTCTTTCCACCAGCCGGTGATGACCTCGCCATAAACCTTCGCCCCCTGGGCGATCAACAGGCCGATGGCGTCGGTGATTTCCAGCTCGCCCCGGGCGCTGGGTTTCAGACGGGCGATGGCGTCGTGAATGACGGGGCTGAAAAAATAGATGCCCGTGATGGCCAGGTTGCTGGTGGGCTTGGCCGGTTTTTCCTCCACGCCCACCACGCGGCCCTCCTTGAGAATCGCCACGCCAAAGGCCCGTGGATCCTGCACCTTGGCGAGCAGAATCAGCGCGTCGAGTTTTTCATCCAGAAACCGCTTGGCGTACTGGCTCAGATCGCTTTTGATGAGGTTGTCCCCCAGGTACATCAAAAAGGGGCTCTCACCCAGATACTCTTGCGACACCACCACCGCGTGGGCCAGGCCCCGCGCCTTGGTCTGCACAATGTAATTCAGGTTCACGCCGTGGCGGCTGCCGGTGCCCAGGGCCTCTTCAAACTCTGGCAGGTATTTGCCCACCACCATGCCAATTTCGTGAATGCCCGCGTGTTTCATGCGCTCGATGCCGTATTCCACCACCGGCTTTCCGCCAATGGGCAGCAGGTGTTTTGCGCCGGTGTAGGTGAGCGGCCGCAGGCGTGTGCCGTGGCCGGCACAGAGAATGAGGCCCTTCAGTTCCTGGGATGCGTGAGTAGACACAAGTATTACCTTACCACCGGGCCAGGTGTTCCTCAGCCCAGCCGCCGAAGTTTTTGACGGTGAAGGTTTTACCGTCCGCCTTCACCTTGCCGTTGAAGTGGCCATAGAGCACATGCAGTTCTGAGCGCACCAGGGCCAGGTCCACCCTGTTTTTCACCTCATGCACCGGCGTGAAAGTGAGATCCGCCACGCCTGTTTCCGGCGCGGTGATGCGCCACGGGGCCATGAAGTCGCGCCGGTCATAATCCCACTTCAGGTCTTCGTGCCATTTGAACAGGCGGCCATCCACCGTGAGGC
>CAYJOG010000534.1:0-2262 GCA_964371695.1 uncultured bacterium | reverse complement strand
AGTTGGTGAAGGCGAAGGTGCGCTCATAGGCCAGTTTCTGGGCAAAGCCCGGTGTGAGCGGCGTGCCGTCCAGTTCCGGGGCCACCACGTCCAGCCCCTTGGCCGCGAGCGCGATGTCCAACGTGTCGGTGGCGCCGCACATGGCAAACAGAAACCCGCCGTTTTCCACATATCGGGCGATTTCTTCGGCCACGGCTTTTTTGAACTCGTGTACGGATTTGTAGTCGTGGCTTTTGGCGGCCTGTTCAAACATCCGGGCCTTTTGGATGTACCAGTCCTGAAACCGGAAGCTGCCATAAAACTTGCCCATCTGGCCGGTGAAGTCTTCGTGGTGCAGGTGCAGCCAGTCGTATTGAGACAGCTTGCCCGCCAGCACGTCTTCATCCCAGATGGTGTCATAGGGAATCTGGGCATAGGTGAGGGCCAGGGTGACGGCGTCGTCCCAGGGGTCTTTGTTGGGGGGGGTGTAAACGGCAATTTTGGGGGCCTTTTCCAGGTCCACCACGTCCATGTTTTCGTTTTCGATGGCGCGGTAGATGCTGTTGATGGCCCCTGTGCCCAGGCGGTCATAGGTCACGCCCTTTGCCAGCGCCATGTTGCGGAAGGCGTCGCGGTCTTCAATCAGAAAGCTGCCCCCCCGGTAATTGAGCAGCAGTTCGCCCTTCACCCCCTGCTTGATGGTGTCAAACACCAGCCCATAGGCCCGCAGGTGGTTGCGCTGGCTGTCGTCCATGGGAATCAGCAGCCGGGGGCCAGAGGCCGCCCGCCCCGCCCAGGCCGCCGGTGTGAACCCCAACACGGCCACCAACACCCACAAACCGGTCTGAAACCGCCTGATGAACCCTGCCTGCACCTGGGGATTTTAACCATCCGGGGGCGGTTCGGTGATGGTTGGCACAAAAAATCCTCCCAAAACGGCGGTTTGGGCCAAATCCTCAAAATCCGGCTCAAGGTTTTTTTGATTCCACCGAAACAATCTTCAAGGCCAGCACCGGAGGAAAAAAAATGACCCCCAATACCCTCGTCATCGAAGATCTCAAAAAAGTTCAGGACGCTCTGGATGACCTGGATTTCTGGCTGATCGGTTTCGACAACGGCATGGTGGATGCCTCAAGCGCCCGACAGTTTTCCGCCGAAACCCCCCGCTTTTTTGAGCTGTGCCGCATGGCCCAGCGACATCTGGAAGAACTCAAAGCCCGTCCCGCCAAGTCCTATATGGTTTCTTACATCGAAGAAACCGAACGGATGCTGGAGGACGTGGTGCGTTACGTGGTAAACAAACTGGCGGTGTTTGGTCTGGTGGCCCCCGGACCCCTCGCAGCCTGAAGCAGGCGACCGGGGCGCCCCCCCCGGCTCAAATGCAGAAAAGAAAAGCGCCCAAGGGCGCTTTTCTTGTTTTGGGGCGTTTTACACCGCGCCAAAGGGTGAGATGCCCTTGCGGGTTTCTTCAAACCATTTCGAGGCGTAGAACTCGCCCATGGCCGCAGGCAGCCCCTGGGTGGCCACGCGCATCCAGATTTCCAGAGGCAGGCTGATGGGCACCTTGGAGCCGTCGGTGAGCTGCATCTTGGCGCTGAAGTCTTCCATGGCCTTCACCTTTTCAGAGAAGAAGCCGAACGGCACGCTGTGCTCCCGCTTGCACTCCACGCAGGAGCCCTCGATGCCCCCATAGGCCCGGCAGGGCATGGGCCGCGCCGGATGCGCCCGGCAGGTGTGGCTCTGGCGATCGAGCATGGAGCAGGGCAGCACCCACCGGCCATTGCGCTCCTGCACAAACCGGCCTTCATAGTTTGTCCACTGGTGAACCAGCTCGGCCTTGTCCATGTCGTTGAAATGTTCCTGGACATAAAGCACGACGTTGTGCCACTCATAACTGGAGAGAAAAAGCAGGTTGGAGCGGCAGCACTTGCCCAGGTCATCGCAGGCGCACAGGGTGGTGGGAAAAATGTTATACAACGGCTGAAGCTTGCTGAGGTCAATGAGCGGCAGGCTTTGTGTGGTGAAGTCATGCACCTGCTGCCACACCGCCAGGGCATCCTGTTTTGTGAGCATGGGCCATTATCCCACATAGCCTTTTTATTTTTGGTGGCGCAGGCATCTTGCCTGCGTTCATATAAAAAGGCAGGCGGGACCACAGGCGAGGACACCATTGGCGTTAACTTAAGGCAAAAACCCCTGATTTCCTGCCCATTTTCTGGAGTAGGCGCGGTGTCCTCACCGCGCACAGACCACAAGAAAGTCAAGGGTTTTCATCTTTTACGG
>CAYJOG010000533.1:0-2267 GCA_964371695.1 uncultured bacterium | reverse complement strand
CGGCAATATTCCCTGCTGCGTCAGGTGTTCGACTACACCCAAAAGCCAGAAGGCCAGACCAGCGCCCAGTTTCTGGACGTGCTCAAGAGCGAGTGGGTGACCGACGAGGTGATGGTGTTCACGCCCAAGAACGACGTGATCACCCTGGGCCTGGGGGCCTCGGTGCTGGACTTCGCCTATCGCATTCACACCGAGGTGGGCCATCAGGCCGTGGGGGCCAAGGTGAACGGCCGCATTGTGCCGCTCAACCACACGCTGAACACGGGCGACATCATCGAAATTCTCACCGACCGCCGCAGCCCCGGCCCCAAACGGGACTGGCTGGATTTCATCAAACTGCCCAGCACCCGCGCCAAGGTGCGGGCCTTTTTGCGCAAGGACGCCCGTCTGATCCACCGCGAAAACGGCCTGACCGCGCTCAAGGACGAAGCCCGAAAAATGGGTCTGCCCCTGGCGCACCTCAAGGAAATGCCCCCGCCCCTGCTGCGCAAGTTCGGGGCCACCAACATGGATGAGCTTTATGAACTGGTGGGCAACCACGGCGCGGCCCCAGAAACCGTGCTGCGCGCCCTGAAGCAGGAACTCGCCCCCCCCACCCCCGCCACCCAGGCCGCACAACCCGCCGCCACAAGCCGCGCCGCCGCCTCCACCGACCCGGTGCTCATCGAGGGCCAGCCGGGCCTGCCCTATCGCATGGCCGCCTGCTGCAAACCCATGCCGGGGCACCCTATCGTGGCCTACATCAGCGGCAAACGGGGCCTGATGGTACACAGCCAGACCTGCCGTTACATCTCTGGCAAGGATTTCAAGACCGATCACTTTCTGGGAGCCACCTGGGCCGAAGACGCCAAAACCGCCACGCCGGTGATCATTCTGGTGTCCATCGAAGACCGCATCGGCATGTTGGGCTCGGTGCTGCAAGAGGTGGGCAGCCAGCACATCAATGTGCTGGATATCAAGGGCCGCTCCGACGGCCTGGGCCACGCCGGTTTCCGCATCACCATCGACCTGCCCAACCGCCAGCATTTCGCGCCGCTCAAAACCGCCCTGCTCACCGTGCCCGGCGTGTTGTCCGTCAAGGAAGACGACAAGCCCCTGGCTAAAAACTGACGAAGGGTTCCGCCCTATCCTGTTAAACTCCCGCCGGTGAAAAAGGGGCTTCTGCGGGGACTCCTGGCGGCGATTCTGGCGCTGCTGGTGACGGCTGGTGCAGGCGGCCTGTGGGTGTGGCAATTCAAACAGTCCCTGGACGAACCCGTGACCGGCCTGAGCGCTTTTACCCTGGAGGTGCCCCAGGGCGCCACGCTCGCCCAGGTGAGCGAGACGTTGTATCAGAAAGGCTGGCTGTTTCACCCCCGCGCCCTGCCCCTGCTGGCCCGGTGGGAAAACAGCACCGGCCCCATTCACCATGGCCGCCACCCCCTCAGGCCGGGCATGACCCCCCGCGACATCCTCAAAAACCTGCAAAGCCCCGGCGAACCAGACCGCACCCCCGTCACCATTCCCGAAGGCTTCACCCTGGCCCAGATCGCCCACCGGCTGGCCGCAAACGGCATCATTGGCGACCCGGCCCGTTTTCTGGAACTGGCGCGCCACCCCGCGCAACTCACCGACACCAATCTGCGCACCCTGCCCGCCCCTTCGCTGGAGGGTTATCTCTATCCCGACACCTATTTTTTCAAAACCGGCATGGACGAAGAAGCAGTGATTGAGCACATGACGGGGGAGCTTTTCCGCCGGTGGGAAAAAGACGACGTGCTGTCGGCCATCACCGGGGCCAAAGACCGCCACCGGCTACTCACGCTGGCCTCGATTGTGGAGCGCGAAGCCCGCGTGGCCGAGGAACGCCCCGTGGTGGCGGGCCTCTATGAAAACCGCCTGAAGCGGGGCATGTTGCTGCAATGCGACGCCACGGTGCAATACGCCCTGCCCCAGCACAAAACCCGCGTGTTATACAGCGATCTTGAAATCAACAGCCCCTACAACACTTACCGGTTTCCCGGTCTGCCTCCCGGCCCCATCGCCAGCCCCGGTCTGGCCGCCATCCGCGCCGCCGCCCGGCCTGCCAGCCACCCCTGGCTTTATATGGTGGTGGTGGACCCCTCTGGCCGCCACGCCTTTGCACAGACCACCGCCGAGCACCAGCGCAACGTGGCGCGGTTCCGCCAGATGCAGCGCGAGGGTTTGTATCGATGAGGCTAAAGCAAATTCATGTTTGACGTAGACAGCGGGCGGGGCCAAACCTTGCCCTCTCCCTGAGGGAGAGG
>CAYJOG010000532.1:0-2272 GCA_964371695.1 uncultured bacterium | reverse complement strand
GCTTTCACCATGTCCACGCGGTCGTCCATCACAATCACGCCACCCGAACCCAGAAAGGTGCCCACGGAATTGAAACCTTCGTAGGTCATGGGGATGTCGATTTCGTGGGGCAGCAGCACGGGCACGGAACTGCCGCCGGGGATCACACCCTTGAGCTTGCGCCCACCGGGAATGCCGCCGCAGATTTCGTAGAGAAACTCCTTGAAGTTCTGCCCCATGTTGACTTCATACACGCCGGGCCGGGCGATGTGGCCGCTCACCGAAAACAGCTTGGTGCCGGGGCTTTTTTCGTCGCCGAACTGGCGATAGGCCGCCGCGCCTTCATTAATGATGTAAGGCACCGCCGCCAGGGTCTCCACGTTGTTCACCACCGTGGGGCAGCCATAAAGCCCGTGGGTGGCGGGGAACGGCGGCTTGAGTTTGGGATAACCCCGCTTGCCCTCCAGGCTGGAGAGCAGGCCCGTTTCTTCGCCACACACATAGGCCCCCGCGCCGCGATAAACCACCATGTCGCAGTCAAAACCGCTGCCCAGGATGTTTTTGCCCAGCAGGCCCTTGGCGTAACACTGGTCCAGCGCCTTTTGCACCTGCTGGGCGGCGAACACGTATTCGCCCCGGATGTAAATGCAGGTCCAGTGCGCGCCAATGGCGTAGGCCGCCAGAATCATGCCCTCGATGGTCTGGAACGGGCAGTTTTCGAGAATGGGGCGATCCTTGAAGGTGCCCGGCTCGGATTCGTCGGCGTTGTTCACCAGATATTTCGGTTTGGGGCTGTCTTTGGGAATGAAGCTCCACTTCATGCCTGTGGGGAACCCTGCCCCGCCCCGGCCCCCCAGGCCACTGGCTTTCACTTCGTCAATCACCTTTTCGGGTGTCCACTCACTCTGTCCCAGCACTTTTTTCAGCGCCTTGAAGCCGCCTTCTTTTTCATAGTTTTCCAGCACGTCCATGTCCGGCTTTCCCATGAAGTGGAAAACATTGAGGTGATAAAGGGGGGCTAACATGCGGCTCATGGCAGGCTTTTGATGATTTCGTCCACTTTCTCAGGGGTCAGGTTTTCGTGAAAATCGTCGTTGAGCTGAAACATGGGTGCCGAACCGCAGGACCCCAGGCACTCCACTTCCGTCACGGTATAACGTCCGTCGGCAGAGGTTTCCCCCGGCTGGATGCCGAACTTCTGGCAAAGCTGGCGGGTGACGTCATCGGAACCCACCAGCCAGCAACTGAGGGTGCGGCAAACCTGAAAATGGTATTGCCCCACCGGCTGGCGGTTGTACATGGTGTAAAACGTGAGCACCGAGAGCACGTCCGCCAAGTGTTGGCCCGTGATTTCGGCAATTTCCTGACAGGTTTCGCCGCTCAGCCAGCCCTTTTCCTGCTGCGCAAACCACAGCGCAGGCAGGATCACCGAACGGGGGTGAGGAAACTTCTTTTGTTCCTCAATGATTTTTTGCCTGGTTTCGGTGCTCAGCATGGGAAGGCTCGTGTGTGCCGCTTCAAAAAGCGCCCCGATTCTAAGGAACTTGTCTTCGGCGTCAACCGAAGATTTCCCCCCACTCAGGGCTGGCGTAGACTAACACGGGCCCAAGACAAAAAAAGCAAAAATCAAGAGGTGGGCATCGCACTTGCCTTGAGGTTTTTGGGCCGTTATGGTGCATCCCTTATGAAGGTTGCACTGGTTTATGCTTACATCGTGATCCACCTTGGCGTGTGCGCCGGGCTGGTGGGCTGCATGTTGCTGCGCACCACCAAAGACGAAGGCAGCGGCGGCATCATGGGGGGCCCCATGCAGGCCACCGCCCGCATCGAGGGCATGGAAGACACCCTCGACCGCATCACCCGCAAACTCTCCGTGTCGTTCCTCATCTGGTCATTTGCCGGCGGCGCGGTGTTTTCGTTATTGTTCTGAGCGTGAGTTCCACGCCGCCAGAGCAATTTTCTGAAATTCATGCCTGTCCGCCGTTTGGCGGCATCCTTCGCCAAAGGCCATGGATGGCCGTTCCCGCCGCCGCCCCAAGGCGGACGGTGCTCGTCCCAAATGGGGCTTCGGAGCAAAAGGCCCTGATTAACACACGCCTGTTTGGGTTGGGCCGGGGCGTGCGGCGTTGTCCGCAAGGTTTCACGGATGAAACCGGCGGACCAGAAACCAAAAGCAGGACAGGTTCTTTTTACCGCGTGACCCAGCCATGACCACCGTGCGTAAACAAAATGAAAATACCTTGCTTTCCGTCCAGAACCTGAAAGTGCGGTTTGGCGGCGCGGGGGGCCTGCA
>CAYJOG010000531.1:0-2272 GCA_964371695.1 uncultured bacterium | reverse complement strand
GTATTGCGCCGCGTAATCACACAACCTGTGATTTGGCTTGGGGCCTGCCTGTTGCTGCTGATGTTGCCCCATGGTCTGTTTCTGGATCACGAAGTGACACGCCGGGTGGCCCTGGCCCTGCTGGTGAGTCTGGGGTTGGCCATGAAGGCGGTGGAAAAATGGAGGCTTCCTTCCTCAAGCACAAATGCCATGGCCCCCTGGCTGCTGTTGGTGTTTCTCGCCCTGGCGTTGTGGCGGGCGGTGCATGGTCTGGCCCCCTGGTATGGTTTTTATGAAACCTTCTGGCTCGCCACACTGGGAGGACTGGCGCTGCTGGTGTGGGAGCGACCCCTTCCGGTGCGCACCCTGGCCTGGGGCGTGGCCGGGCTGGGACTGGCAGCCGCCCTGGGCGCCCGCGTGGTAGGGGGCCAGTGGGGCCTCAGCGCCACGATGGCGCTGGATGGTCTGCTGCAACAGGCCAACGCCACCGCTCACCTCATGGCCCTGGGGGCCGTGGGGGCGTTGATGCTGGCCATGGAAACCGGCAGGGCAGGCAACTTGCCCATAGCTGCCAGCTTTTTCTCAAAAAGCCCCCATCGTTCCCTCTCCCCTCTGGGGAGAGGGTGGCGCGAAGCGCCGAAGGATGAAAAAGCGCCACCCTTGCCCCCTCTCCCCCACTGGGGAGAGGGTTGGGGTAATGGGCGCGGGAGGGGTTCTTGGGCAAGCGGTAGCCCGTTGGGGCTACCGGGCGCGCCCAGCGGCGCGGCAGCGCCGAGGGTTAACCAAAAGCAAAAGAACGCCATTCTCACCTTTCTAAACCAAACCCAACGCCCCCTGGCGCTGGCTCTGGCGCTGCTGCTGGTGAGCCAGTTGCCCGCCCAACAGAGCAAGGCGGCGTGGCTGAGCCTGGGGGCGGGGGCCATGGGGGTGATGCTGTGGCGGTTGCCGGTGGTGTGGCGGGGGATGTTGCTGGTGCTGGGGGGCGCGGCCCTGGTGGGGGCGGTGGTGTATTTTGGCCGGGGCGAGGCGCTGCAAGAGAGCCGCAGCCAGCGTGAGCGAGCCTGGATGGCCGCAAACGCGGCCTATCTGGTACTGGACCAGCCCCTGCTGGGACACGGCCCCGGCCAGTTCCCCGCCACCAACCTGCTCATCAGCCCCAGGGTCATCGCCCGGCATCCGCGCCTGCAACCCCACGCGGTGGGCGTGGCGCTGACCCCTCACACTGAGCCTTTGGCCATCGCCCACGACTGGGGCCTGCCGGGCCTGATGCTGCTGCTGTGGCTGCTGATTTTGCGTTGGCCAAAATTGAAGGGCCGCGAACCCCTGCTGCTGGCCCTGGGGGTGCTGGCGCTGGTGGACTTCCCGTTTCACCTCGCGCCCCTGGCCCTGCTGGCGGTGTTGGTGGTTTTTGCCGATCACGGCGGTGGGGACACCACCGCTACTCCTGAAAGGCAGACAGCCATGGACGGGGACACCGCCGCTGGGCCGGAAAGGGCACCCACCCCGCCACCCGCCACGTCCCCCGCACCCCCTTCTCGCCTTGCTCACGCCACCCCCTCTCCCCTTGAGGGCGAGGGGTTTCAGCAAAAAACCAATACCACCTTTTTCCTGCTTCACGCCGTGCCGCATTTAGCGCTGGCCATTGGTTTGCTGGCGATGGCGCTGGGCGTGGCCACGGTGGAGCGCCGCACCTTCACCGGAGACAGGGACGCCGACTACGACACACTCGCCCAAGCTTCTTTTCTGGGACTCACCCATCCCTATGCCGCCAAGCGGGCGGGTGTGCTGCTGCTCACGCCCCTTGGCGAGGCGTGGATTGAAGACGCACCCGCACGCCACCGCGCCGCCGTGCGCTGGCTGAGTCTGGCGGCCCGTCAGGGACGGGGCACCGCCAGCACGCTCAACAACCTGGGTGTGGCGCTGAAACGCACCGGCAAACTGCCAGAGGCCCTTGTCGCCCTCAAGGCCGCCACCGCGCTGGAACCGGCCTATTGCCTGGCCTATGACAACGCGGCGGGCGTGGCCCTGCTGCTGGGCGAAAAAGGCGAGGCCGAGCAGCAGGCCATTGCGTATCGGGCGTGTCTGACACGCCACCGGGGGTGATGCCAATTCTTAACCAAGATAGCATTAAGCCTGATTGACAGGTCGGTTGGGAAAAGGGTGTAACGAAGTCAGACGGGGTGATGAGAATTGGTATGAATTCATGGATGAATTCGCCCCGAACACCGAGGCGCAATCAGCGCCGGAGGTGTTCGCGGCGCAAGCGGGCTTTGCCTGCGCCGCGCCGGGCCGC
>CAYJOG010000530.1:0-2280 GCA_964371695.1 uncultured bacterium | reverse complement strand
CTGGTGGCAGTTCACGCTGGTGGTGGCGCTTTTGCCGTCCACCACGCTTTGAAAGGCATAAAGGATGTGATCGTAGCTCTGGCGTTTGGCGGGGTCGCCCGTGCCGTGTTCGCGGATGTGCTCAAAGGGCACCCGATAACTTCCGCTCAGGCTGTTCATGAAGGGGTAATAGCCCTGAGCGTATTGGGTGGTTTTGTCCGGCGAGCGACCCCCCTGCACATGGCACTGGCCGCAGATTTCCACCGACTGACGGGGAGTTTCCTTTTTGCGGCGGGGTGAGAACACGGCCATTTTTTTGGTCTTGTGCCAGCTTTTGGGGCCGTGACACATCACGCAGGCTACGCCGTCTTCCAGCCGTTTGCCCGATTTGGGGTTGACCCGCGAGGTGTGGCAACCGGCGCAGTCCTTGATCCAGTTGGGGGGCTTGCCCAGATCGCCGGTTTTCATGCAGGTGTTCACCAGGTCCCATTCGCAGGGCGACACGGTGAAGTGTTGTTCGCCTTTGGGGTGGGCCAGCACATAACGCTCCTTGTGGTTGCCCGCAAACACCTTCACCACCTCTTTGCCGTCGCAGAAATAGGAGCGGGAGAAATCGCCCTTGGGCGGATGTTTTTTGGCATCCATGATGGTGTTGTGGTGCTTGGAAGCAGCCCACGTGGCGTATTTTTCACCGTGGCACTGACCGCAGGTTTGGCTGGGGGCGTCTTCAAATCCCAGGCTTTTGCGTTTTTCATCCAGGGCGTTGCTGGCGGCGATGACGGATCGCAATGGTTTGGGTTTTGCCTTGGGTGGCTTGAACTGGTCGCAGGCCTGAAACAGAAGTCCTGCTCCCAATGCAAGAAACACCACACCCGTTTTGGAGAGCCAGTGGTGTTCAGCCCGTTTCAAGCTCATCTCCAAAAGAGTCGTTGGTGATCTGGTGGCATAAAAACTCCAGTGTGGTGGTGAGGTCCACACCGGCGGATTTCACCCGTGCGGGCAGGCTCAGGGGCGTACTGGCGAAATTCATGATGCCCTTCACGCCGCTTTTCACCAGCAGGTCGGCCACTTCCTGTGCCGCTTTGGCGGGCACGGCAATCACGCCCAGTTCCACTTCTTCGCGGGCGATTACCTCTTCAAGTTGTTCCAGGGGGAGCACGGTGAGGTGGCCGATGGTCTGGCCGGCTTTGGTGGGGTCGCTGTCAAAAATGGCCTTGATGTGAAACCCCCGCTGGCGGAAACCTTCGTATCCCAGCAGCGCCTGACCCACCTTGCCCGCGCCCACCACCACCAGGTTCCATTCGCGGTTGATGCCCAGAATGTCTTTGAGCTGGCGCATGAGGAAGTTCACGTTGTAACCCATGCCCCGCTTGCCGAACTCGCCAAAATAGGTGAGGTCTTTGCGCACCTGGCTGGCCTTGACCCGCAGGCGGTGGCCCAGTTCCTGGCTGTTGATGGATTCCATGCCCCCCACGGCGGCGTCTTCAAGGGCGCGGTAATAACCGGACAGCCGCACGATGGTTATTTTGGGAAAGGGCTTGCGCTGGCTGCTCATGCACCCCTCAGTATGGCAAAAGCGGGGAAAGGTTAAAAGGAAAGGTGTGTTTTTAGCGGCAATTCGGCACTGTGATTTTTTGGCTTTTTAAAGGTCTGTTTGTGGTTAAACTTCGCCCCATGGCCAAGGAAAACTCGTTTGACATCGTGAGCAAAATTGACCGGCAGGAAGTGAAAAACGCCGTGGATCAGTCGGTGCGGGAAATCGAAAACCGTTTTGATTTCAGGGGCGTGACGGCGGAGATTTCGCTGGAAGAAGACGGCCTCACCATTCTGGCGCAGGACGACATGCGGCTGAAAAACATCAAGCAGGTGTTGCAGCAGAAGTTCATCAAGCGGGAGCTGGATTTTTCGGCGCTGGAAGAAAAAACTGAGGAAGCCGCCACCAAGGGCGCGGTGCGCCAGCGGCTGGTGTTCCGCGAAGGCATCGACAAAGAGACAGGCAAAACCATCACCACCCTCATCAAATCCCTCAACCTCAAGGTGAAAGCCCAGATTCAGGATGAACAGGTGCGCGTGACCAGCCAGAGCAAAGACGACCTGCAGGCGGTGATTGCGGCGGTGAAGGGCGCGGATCTGGACCGCCCCGTTCAGTTTGTGAACTTCCGCTGAGGTCTGGCGTGCCACGAAAAATCTTTTTGTGCGTGGGGTTGTTGCTGGGTGTTTTCTCGCCCCTGCTGCTGGCTCCCGGCAGCCTGGGGCGGTTGCCTGGCCTGGGGCGGCGGGGGGGCGGCGACCGGGGCGGCG
>CAYJOG010000529.1:0-2299 GCA_964371695.1 uncultured bacterium | reverse complement strand
GAGGGCAAGTAAAAAATCTCTTATTGTGTCCACGTCTACTTCGAAAATGCTCTAGCAGAATGCCACCTGCTTTTTTCTGGCGATGAGTGTGATGTCCAGCGGGGTGAAGAGCAGGCGGGGATCCTGCACATAACCCTTGAGGGGGTGGGGCAGGGGGGCGTGGCCCCACAGCCTGTGCCACCGGCCCCGCCACGAGGCGGGGGCAGGCGGGGGTTCAATGGCCAGATGCGTGACGTCAAAACCTGCCTGCCTCAGCGCCCGGCGATAACCCCAGGGGCGGTCTGCGTTTTCATGCACACCCTCTGAAAAAAAATGTGTGCGGTGAAAGGCAAGGAACTTTTCTTTGGGCCAGTGCAGGGGCAGCAGCGGCTCGGCCTGGGCCAGCAGCAGTCCGCCGGGCTTCAGCACCCGGTGCAACTCTTTCAGGGCCAGGGGCAGGTCGCCGCAATGATGCAGCACCCAGCGGCACACCACGGCGTCCAGGCTCTGGTTGGCGATGGGCAGGGCTTCGAACATGGCGGCCACGGGTTGCACGTTTTCGGTCACGCCCCTCAGCGCCCCCAGGCCCGCCACGGCGCTGTCGTTCATGTCCACCGCCACCACCCGTGCGCCCCGGCGGGCCAGCAGCCGCCCCGCCAGACCCCGACCCGCGCCATAATCCAGCACGGCAGCGCCGGTCCAGTCCGGGCGCGCCGCCGCGAGCCGCTGCCACGTGGGGTGGCGACCATAGGCGGCCAGGGCGTCATCCAGGTTTTCCTGATAACCAAAACGCGCCGCCATGCCTTGGGCGCGCAGCACCGCCACTTCTTCATCAAATGCCCGGTTCTGAAGGGCGCGGTAATCTGGACCTGGGGTGGAGGGAGAGGGTGTAGTGGACATGATCAATTCTTCCCCCGCCACGCTAATTGCCGGAACCGCCCCATCCAACCTTTTTCGTCTTCTTCAAAAGGAAACCCCTTGAGCAGCAGCGGGGCGAAAATGGCCATGAAAACAAACCCCGCCGCCAACTTGGACCACCACAGGTGGGTGGCGCAGGCTGCCCCGGCGGCTAAGGCAAAAATTGCGCCCAGCCGCCACAGGCGGGGTTGCCAAAAGCGCACCCACCCCATCGCCCGGCGGCACAGGGCCAGATAGGCGAACAGGTAAAAGGCCAGGGTGAACGAATTGACCAGCGCTGCCCCCTGTGCGCCCCAGCGGGGCAAGACATGCAGGTTGATGCTTACGTTCAACACCAGCCCCGCCAGCACCACCACCATCACGCCCCGCTGGTTGCCCGAGGCGTTCAGGCCGTTCATGGGGGCATAACAGGCATAATAAAACGGTGTGCCCAGCATGAGCCAGCGCAGCACCGGCTCGGTGCCCGAATAAGCCGGGCCAAGCAGTTTGACCAACATGGGTGAAAAGAAAATGGCTGCTCCGCCACTGAAGGCCCCCAGCACCAGAAACACCAGAAACCCGCGCCGCAAGCCTCTGGCAAAACGCTCTTTGTCGGCAAACGAGGCGCTCAGGGTGGGGAGCAGCGCCGCCGCCAGCAGCCCTGGCAACATCACCACGTATTCAAAAAAACGGTAAGACGCCGCGTAGCGGGCCACTTCTGCCTTAGGCTGAAAATAATCCAGCATCAGCAGGTCAATGCGGTTGTAAAAGGTGTAGGCGGCGAACACGCCCACAAAGGGCAGGCCCTCGCGCAGCAGAAAACGCACCTGTGTCAGGTCAAAAGCCGGTTTGGCGGGCGCAAGGTGATGGCGGCGAGCCATCATCCACAGCGCAGCGCCCAGGGCTGTCCCAAAAGCGGCCTCCAGCGCCAGATAGGCCACACCGGTGGGCAGGCGCAGCAGCAGGGGCACGCTGAGCAGCAGCTTCAGCCATGCCATCAGTGCGCTGAGGCGGGCCGGGGGGCCAAGGACCTGTGCGCCATTGAACACTGCCGAAAAAAGATTGGCCAGAGGCAGGGCCAACAGGCCGATGGCTCCCCAGGTCACCATTTCGCGCACGGGGGCGTCATAACCCAGCCCCCAGGCGGCCCCCTGCACCAGCATCAGGGCCAGGGCCGTGGCCAGCAGGCACAGGCCCATGGCGTGAAAAAACAAGCTGGGCCGCTGCTCTGGGTGACGGGCCAGTTCCCGGCCCAGCAACTGGGTTTGGCCGAGATCCGCCGCCAGACCAAAAAAACCCACCAGTGTGCCGGCCACCACCGCGCCGCCATATTGTGTCTGGCTCAACGCCCGCACCACCCAAAAGTAATACAGGCCGTTGGCCAGTTGGCGGATGAGCGTGTATCGGGTGAGCAGTGCGGCAT
>CAYJOG010000528.1:0-2309 GCA_964371695.1 uncultured bacterium | reverse complement strand
AGAGCATTTTCGGAGTTGATGGGTCAGACATCGCCTGAAAGCCCCGCCCTGAATGGCGTCATTCCCGCGAAAGCGGGAATCCAGTAAGACATAAGAAAAAACCAGTTCTGGTGGGGCAGGCATCCTGCCTGCCTTTTACATGAACGCAGGCAAGATGCCTGCGCCACCAAAAGAAAACAGAAAAAGGTTTTTGTCTTTTGTTGAATGCACGGACAGGAGTGTCCGTGCCACTGAAAGAAATAAAGAAGAAGGTGGGATGTTTATATTTCAACTGGATTCCCGCTTCCGCGGGAATGACGGCGGGTTGGCCAATGTTTTGGTCAGGAAAGCTCCGCCAAATGCTCCACCTTTTCCGAAAATGCACTAATTCACCGATTTTTCAGCGCCAGTTTCACACGCGCCACACCACATCCCGAACACACCACAAAACCACCGGGAGCAGGACGAATGCCGCGGGCCAGACGCCCCACGGGCATCTTCGCCATTTTTTTGAGCGTGGCCACGTCCCACGTTTCCAGCATGCCGTCGAAATAACTCACCACTCCCACTACCTCTCCATTCAGCGAAAGACGCCTGGCCCCAAGAGAAGTGTTGAGATGCCCCACGGGCCGAAGTGTGTTTTCATCCAGACGCAGCACCCGCCCCGCCAGTGGCTGCGCCAGCCACAATTCACCCCGCTGGGGCACACGCAACAACCCCATGGCCGAGCCGCCCACCGACACCCACCGTGCGCTCCCCGTTTTCAAATCCACCATCACCACACCTCCCTCCAGCCCCCAGTTGCTTACATAGGCCAAGTCCTTTTCTTCATTCACTGCCAGACCGTAGGGGTTGTTCATGCGGCTTGGCAGGGCGTAGGTCCGCACCGGTTTGGGCGGCCAGCCCGACAGCCGCACCAGTTTCTGGTCTCCCTCACACAACACCAATATTTCTTTTCGCAAAGCAGCAAGATCAATGGGGAAACGGCAAAGTTTTTCTGCCTTTGGCCCGGCCCCCACCGTGAAGCGGACAAGACGATGCCCCGCCCAGTCGGTGGCCAGCAAACGTTTGCCCCGCACCAGCAGACCCTGCACTTTTTTTGCGGGGAAGAGGCTTTTCAGCCGTCCCCGCTGAAGCAGCAGCAGGCCGCTTTTTGGGCCGTTTTGAGCGCGCCCCACCACCACGGCTTTTTCAGAAATCCACCACGCGTCATAGGCTGGAGCCGAACGGTCCAGCCAGCGCAACTGGCCGCTTTGCGCCGGACAGGGAAAACCGGGCAACACAAAAAACACGCTGAGCAATAACAAAAAACTGCCGCCCCACACACCCAGTGCCAACACCCAGCGCCTGAAGCGGCGTGGCGCGACCAACGCTCCTGCCACAACGGCAACCAGCGCTCCCACCGCAACCGGCGCATGAAACAACGCCGACATCAGCCATAACAGGGCAGCGCCCAGCATCATCAAACCCCAAAGCAGCCAAAGCAGAAACCGCACGAGCGAGCTTTGCGCCGGTGATGTCACCAAATGCCGCCCTGCTGGGGTTCCCCTTCCAGCGAGCGCCAGAGATACCACGCCGCCACGCTGCGTCGCCCCAGCCAGGGTTCTCCCATGGCCCTGGCCTCGCGGGGCGCAGGGCGCGCCACACCATGCAGGCGGCCCAGGGCCTCGCACATGCCCAAATCCCCCACAGGCCAGACGTCTTCACGGGCCAGGAAAAACATCAGGAACATCTGGGCGGTCCATTCACCAATGCCCGGCGTCTGCACCAGCAGGTCCAACACTTCGTCGTCGGGCAGCCGGTGCAACTTTTTGATGGGCAAGGCCCCTGTTTCCACCCGCTCGGAAAGCGCCAGCAGATATCGGATTTTCTGCTGGCTCAGGCCAAGGGGCCGGAGGTGTTCGTCACCCAGTTGCAGCACCGCCGGGGGAGTGAGTTTTTTCTCTCCTCCCACGGCTGAGAGCAGACGCCCATAAATGGTCTCGGCGGCTTTCATGCTGATCTGCTGGCTCACGATGGCGCGGCTGAGGGAATGGAACGGATCTGAGGGCGTGTTCAGGCGCATAGGCCCCGTGCGTCTCACCACCGGCCCCAGCAGTGGGTCTTTTTTCAGGGCCACGCTGTGCTGGTGAAGTTTATCGAGGGCCGCTTTCCGCCAGACGGGTTGAGACACAAGCCCAGTTTATGCCACGCCACGTGGTTTAGAACCCCTCTCAAAAATATTTTGAGAGGGGTTTGCGGGCCAGGATGGACCGCCCCGAAAACCGGAGGATAAAAAATCCGCAGGTTTTCGCGCTCGTGGCCGGGATTTATTCCCGGCCACGGCGGCC
>CAYJOG010000527.1:0-2310 GCA_964371695.1 uncultured bacterium | reverse complement strand
AGCCCATGCCCCCTCCAGAAATTTTTGCAACGCCCGTTGTGGACGTGGTGGTGGTGTCTTATCACATCGCGGCCACACTGGGGGAGTGTGTAAAAAGCGCCAGGGCCGCCGCCGGTGTGGGGCGGGTGGTGGTGGTGGACAACGCCAGCAGCGACGACAGCGTGGCGGTGGCGCAGGCCGCCGGGGCAGAGGTGATTGCCTCGAAAAACAACGCCGGGTTTGCCGTGGCCAACAACCTGGGGGCCAAGTCCTGTACCGCGCCGGTGTTGTTGTTTCTGAACCCCGACGCCCTGTTGCCGCCCTGCGGGGCCGCGGTGCTGGCCACGGCGCTGCTGCGTGACGAAACCCTGGGGGCGGCCACGCTGCCCATGGTTTATCCCGGCGGCGCGCCCCAGCAGAATGCATTCGCCTTTCCTACACTGGGAAGCATTTTTTGGCAGAACCTGGGCCTGCTGGGCTGGCTCACCCGGCGGGGGCTTTTTCCCCAGCCCCGGTCGGGAGAGGTGGATTGGGTGCTGGGGGCCTGCCTGGCCATGCGCCGCGAAGTGTTCGAAAAAACCGGCGGCTGGAACGAGCGGTTTTTTCTGTATCAGGAAGACACCGACCTGTGCAAACGCCTGCACCGGCTGGGCCTGACGGTGAAGGTGCTGGACGGTCCGCCGGTGGTGCACGTGGGCAAGGCCCCGGGCACGGATCACGGCCCGGCCACCGGCCATTTCAATCAGGCGATTCTGACGTACTTCCGCGAGCACCATGGCCCCCTGGGGCGTTTTGGAGCGGCGCTGTTTTTCGCCCTGGGACACACGGCGCGCTGGGGACTGTTTGGCTTGGTCCAAAAACGGGACAGAAGTCGGTTCGAGAAAAAAAACGCCCTGTTTTTCTGGAAAAGGTTGCTGAAAAATTAAGCCGGTGGCAACGCTGCCGTTTTTGCTTTTGAGTTCATCTCATAAATCCCTCCGTGGATTTATTCGACCGCTGTGACCAGAAAAATTTCTGATCACAAGCGCGAAAACCTGTGGGTTTTTAACCCTTCGGTTTTCGAATACGGCCATCCATGGCCGCAAGAGCCTGTTGTTTGGTTTTTTGACTACTTAATAAACAGGCTCTAAGGTGCCCCGTCATGCATGTGCTGCTTACCGGCGTGGCCGGGTTCATCGGTTTTCATGTGACGCAAAAGCTGCTGTCCATGGGTTGCCGCGTCACGGGTGTGGACAGTTTCAACGCTTATTACAATCCGGCCCTCAAAGAGGCTCGCGTGGCCCAGTTGGCGGGTCAGCCGGGGTTCACCCTCAAGCGGCTTTCGCTGGAGGACACCGGCGCGGTGATGGACCTGTTCAAGGCGGGGGATTTCACCCACGTGCTCAATCTGGCGGCCCAGGCGGGTGTGCGTTATTCGCTGGAAAACCCCCACGCCTATGTTCAGTCCAATCTGGTGGGGTTTGTGAACCTGCTGGAGGCGGCGCGGGCTTTTCCGGTGGAGCGGTTTGTTTATGCCTCCAGCAGCAGTGTGTATGGCGGCAACACCAAGCTGCCCTTCAGCGAGACCGACCCGGTGAACACCCCCATCAGCCTTTACGCCGCCACCAAACGCTCCAACGAACTCATTGCCCACACCTATTCGCATCTGTTTGGCCTCTCCACGGTGGGCCTGCGGTTTTTCACCGTGTATGGCCCCTGGGGCAGGCCCGACATGATGATGTGGATATTCAGCCGCGCCATTCGCCTGGGCGAGCCGATACAGGTGTTCAACGGCGGGCAGATGTGGCGGGATTTCACGTTTGTGGAAGACATTGTGCAGGGCGTGGTGAAATCGTTGCAGACACCGGGGCTGGAACGTTTTGAGGTGTTCAACCTGGGCAACCACCGCAGCGAATGCCTGGAAGACGTGATTGGCCTGCTGGAAGACGCCGTGGGCAAAAAGGCCATCCGCCACGACCGCCCCATTCCCCCCGGCGACGTGCCCCGCACCTATGCGGACATTGAGCACGCCCGGTCGTTTCTGGGGTTTGAACCCACCACGCCGGTGAGCGAAGGCGTGGGGCGTTTTGTGCGCTGGTATATGGCCGAGGGCCACCGGTTTGACTGAGAGCGCCCGCGGAAAGCGAAGAATCAGCAGCCCAAAGGCCATGGATGGCCGACCCCGCCGCCGGTAAAGATCGGTCGGGGATAATGTGGCATGTTGCATAAAATCAGGGGCGTGGTCGTCTTTTCTCCTTTTTTGGGCTGGTCTTTACCGTGCGGTGTTGTTCGCAAGGTTTTTAGGATGAAACCCGCAAACCAATTTAAAAAAATGGGTGGGGGCACTTAAAA
>CAYJOG010000526.1:0-2327 GCA_964371695.1 uncultured bacterium | reverse complement strand
CCCCCCCCCCCCCCCCCCCCCCCCCCCCCCCCCCCCCCCCCCCCCCCCCCGGCCCACGAACTGCGCAACCCGCTGCTCATCATCACGAGCGCCGCCGAACTCATCCGCGATGGTGCTGACGCAGAAGAAAGCAGCGAACTGGCGGAATACATCGGGGGCGAGGTGAACCGGATGGGCGGCCTGCTCACGGCGCTGCTGGACTTCGCCAAACCCGAATCCATGTCGTTTGACAGCATGAATGTGCATGAGCCTCTCCGCGAAACGGTGGATCAGGCGCGGGTGATGGTGGCGGGAAGCAAAAAGAGAATCGCGCTGCATTTCTCCGGGCCTGAGAGCCTTACGGTGACGGGCGACGCCATGTTTTTGAAGCAGGCGTTTTTCAACCTGCTGCTCAACGCCGTGGAGGCGATTCCTGAAACCGGCCAGATATGGGTGCAGTCGGGCCGCGAGGCCGAGGACAACGCCCCTTTTGTCGAAGTCCGCGACAACGGTGTGGGCATTGCCCAGGGGGATCTGCACCGCATCTTCAACCCGTTTTTCACCCTGCGCGAAAAGGGCATGGGCCTGGGGCTGAGTGTGACGCAGCGGATTCTGGACGCCCACGGCTGCAAGGTGTTTGTCACCAGCCAGTTGGGTCAGGGCACCACATTCCATGTGGTGTTCCCAGTGCATTTCACGCCGCCGGTCACGGCCCAGGGGGCGCTTTATGTCTGAGCGCATCCTGCTGCTGGACGACGAGGAAAAAATCATCGACCTGCTTTCGCGTTATCTCAAAAAACGCGGGCTTGCGGTGGACGCCTTCACGGACCCCCTGCTGGCGCTTCAGGCCCTTGGCGAAGAAACCTATGCTGTGGCGGTGGCGGACATGAAAATGCCGCGCATGGATGGCGCCACCTGGGCGGCAGAGGCCCTGGCCCGCCATCCCGCACTCAAGGTGATCATCATGACCGCCTATGGCACGGTGGAGATGGCGGTGGGGGCCATGCGGGCGGGGGTGTATGACTACCTGCTGAAACCTTTTGAAATGGAAGACATGTATAGCAGCGTGCGCCGGGCGCTGGAGGTGAGCGAACTGCGCCGCAAAACCTCGGTGCTGGAGCGAGACCTGGACCGGCTGAAAACCCGCGAACCGGTGGGAGAGAGCCAGGCCATGTCCCGCGTGCTGGGCGCGGCCAAGGACGTGGCCGCCACCCGCGCCACGGTGCTGCTCACTGGCCCCAGCGGTGCGGGCAAAGAGGTGCTGGCCCGTTATCTGCATCACCATTCCGCCGTGGCCCAGGGGCCGTTTGTGGCGGTGAACTGCGCGGCGATTCCCGCGAACCTGATGGAGTCGGAACTGTTCGGCACCCGCAAGGGCGGCTTCACCGACGCCGTGGACACCCCCGGCCAGTTCCAGATGGCCCAGGGAGGCACACTGTTTCTGGATGAAGTGGGCGAACTGCCCCTCAGTCTGCAACCCAAGCTGCTGCGGGCGGTGGAACATCTCGAAATCAAACCCGTGGGGGCCGACCGCCCGGTGCGGGTGGATGTGCGGCTGCTGGCGGCCACCAACCGCGACCTGGGCGAGATGGTGGCGGCGGGCTTGTTCCGCGAAGACCTTTTTTACCGCCTGAACGTGTTTCACATCGAAATCCCCTCGCTCAAAGACCGACTGGGAGATATGGAGGTGCTGGTGCGTGACCTGCTGGAGCGCATCAGCCACCGGGTGGGCAGGCCGCCCAGGCCGGTCAGCTCTGCGGCCATGGCCATCTTCAGGGCCTATGCCTGGCCCGGCAACGTGCGGGAACTGGAAAACGTGCTGGAACGCGCCCTGGTGCTGGGCAAAGAAGACGTGCTGGGCGAAGACCTCTTCCGTTATCTGATTCCCCAGTCCGCCGGAACAGCCCCGTCGGGGACGGAGGACAAAAGCATCACCGAGCGGGTGGAGGCCTTTGAAAAATCCGAGGTGCTCAACGCCCTGCGCCAGTCGGGCGGCATCAAGAAAAAAGCCGCCGAACTGTTGCAGATCAGCCAGCGCAACCTGACCTATTACCTGAACAAACACGGCCTGGGAAAGGGTGAGGAGGAAGGGTAGGCGGGGGAGCAAACACCCTGAAAAACCCATGGCTGAATTTTTCGCTTGTCGGTTTTACGGGGACTCTGTCCCCGTGCCCCTGCCGGGAGGGCGGCGGCCCTCCCGGACCCACCTTGTGTGGCGGTTCCTGACAGGTTGAGGCTACCCCAGCGGGCTTTGCCCGCCTCGTCTCCACGGGAGCGCCCCAGCCGGAAGACAAACGATGCCTTTTGGGAATTCAACCCTTGAAATGGATTGTCTTCCGGCTGAGGCG
>CAYJOG010000525.1:0-2331 GCA_964371695.1 uncultured bacterium | reverse complement strand
AGCCAGGGCGGGGCTTTCAGACGATGCATGATTCACCAATTCCGAAAGTGCTCTAGGAAGCGGGAATCCAGTAAAAACATGAACAACCATTTATTTACTGGTGCGCCGCAGTAGCCACGGGCGTCTCGCCTGTGGCAAAACCAAAAGCCCCAAATCCTTTTCTGTTTTCCTTCAGTGGGGCAGGCGTCCCGCCTGCCTTTGATATGAACGCAGGCAAGATGCCTGCGCCACCAAAAAGAAAACAGAAAAAGGTGTTCGGATTTTGTTTCAACTGGACTGCCGCTTTCGCGGGAATGACGCCGACTTGTGAGCAACGACAAGCTGGGGAGAGGGACCTGCTGCTGTTAAACTTGCCGGGACATGTTTCCCACACAGTTCAGCAACGTTTTTGACATGGCCGAAAAACTGCCCTTTTTTGAGGTGCGGGGCGGCGACATCATGCTCAGCGCCCCCCTGCCCCACCCGGTGGTGGATTGCCACGCCCACCTGGGCTGGACCTATCTTTTGGCGGGCACGGTGGATTACTGGCGTGAGTTCGACACCACCGAAACCTTCTGGAACAAAGAGAAGTTTCCGGTGAATCTCTCCGTCTACACCGGCGTGGATTTTCACCACAACGACGCCAACGCCCTGCTCAACAGTTACCTCAAGTCCGTCATCAAAACCCGGCGCGAAAAACACGAGAGCCACACCGCCGCCAACCTGCTGCGCGAAATGCAGCAGACCGGCGTCACCCACACCGTCATCCTGGCCATTGATTTTCCGGTGTTCAGCCACACCAGCGAAGACGCCCTGACGGTGTATGAAAAAGCCCCCAATCTCATTCCGTTTGTGAGCGTTCACCCCAAAGACCGCCGCTGGCAGGAAAAGCTGGAAGGCTTCATTGCAGGCGGAGCCAGGGGCCTGAAGGTGCATGGCGAGATTCAGGGCGTGGCCATTGACGACCCAGCCTTTTTGGCGGTGTATGACGTGTGGAACAAAACCGGCCTGCCTGTGCTGGTGCACACGGGTGTGTCGGACATGCAGCCCAAATGGCTGGCGGGCAATAAAACCCCCCGCAGCCACTTAAGCCGCATGGACAAAGTGGCCGAAGCGCTGGGCGGCTGCCACGTCATGCTGGGCCACGGCGGCATGAACCAGTACCGCGACACCATCGCGCTCACCCGGCGGCACAAAAACCTGATCGCCGAGCTGGACGGCCAGCCCCCCGAACACCTGCTGGCCTTTTTTGACGAAGCGCCCACCGACCAACTGGTGTGGGGCAGCGACTGGCCGGTTTATCCGCTGGCGCTGCAACTGGCCAAGCTGCTCATCGCCACCGAGGGCGCACCCGACATCCGCCGCGCCGTGTTGTGGGAAAACCCAAAAAGGATGCTGAACCTGCCAGAGCCGGAGGCCCCATGAGCGCACACCCCCTGAACCTGCCCGAAGACCTGCCCGACGCACCAGAGCTTTACCGGCGCATTTATCAGGCCATCTACAAACCGCTGTCGCGTTATCACCGCCTGACCGTGACGGGCCAGGAAAACCTGCCCGCCGAGGGTGAGGGCGGCGTCATCATCTGCCCCCTGCACAACGGCATGCTCGACGCCTCGTTTGTTTCGCTGGCCGCAGCGGCGCGGGGCCGCACGGTGCGCTGGGTGGGCGATGACGAAATCATGAACAACCCCGTGTTCGGCCCGATGCTGGAAAAAATCGGCGTCATTCCCATCGCCGTACACATGGGGGTTTCCAAAGACAAGGAACAGGTCAAACAGACCCTCACCGCCACGGCGGACCTGCTGAAGGAAGGCGCCACGGTGGGTGTGTTCCCCGAAGGCGTCATTCACCCCATCTTCGAAAAAAAAGGCACCTATCCGTTCAAAACCGGCATCATCCGCCTGGCGCTGAACAGCGGCGCGCCCATCGTGCCCGTGTGGGCCGACGGCGCGCAGAATATTTTCCCCTGGCTGCATTCCCTCAGCATCAATCAGGTGGAATATTTCTTCACGCTGCCGCTGTGGCTGCCCACACCCGTCACCGTGCGCATCGGCCCGCCTTTTCATGTCTCGAAAAAACTGGGCAAGAACCCCAGCCGCGAGCAACTGACCGAAGAAGCCCAGCGCCTGCGCGAAAACATGGAGCACCTGATGGGGCTGCGTTAAAAAAAACACCCTTCTTGAATTGGGGCAAAAAAATCCGGCCCATTTTTTCAACCCTTTGTTTGAGTAGGCGCGGTGTCCATTGCTGTCAGGTTTGTGAGAAAAATCCTGAATTATTGGGGGTTTTTTGAGGTCGCCCCGGCGTCCCGCCGGGAGCATCAACCGCGCCAAAGGCGCGCACCATTCAGAT
>CAYJOG010000524.1:0-2341 GCA_964371695.1 uncultured bacterium | reverse complement strand
GGCATGGACAGACCGCTGGCCATTTCCCGGTGGGTTTGTGACTCGGTGGTGCGCGCGCCGATGGCCGCCCAGCTCACGAGGTCTGCGAGATATTGGGGCACGATGGGGTCGAGCATTTCCGTGCCGGTGGCCAAACCCAGGTCCGCCACCGCCAGCAAAATCTTGCGGGCCAGTTTCAGGCCGGCTTCAATGTCGAACGTGTTGTTCAGGTGGGGGTCGTTGATGAGGCCCTTCCAGCCCACCGTGGTGCGGGGTTTTTCAAAATAAACCCGCATGACGATATAAAGCGAGTCACCCAGGGTGGTCTTGAACCGGGCCAGTTTTTCGGCATATTCCATGGCCGCTTTTTCGTCGTGAATGGAGCAGGGACCGGTGACGATGAGAAACCGGGAGTCTTTTTTGTCGAGGATGTCCCGCACCACTTGGCGGCTGCTGAGCACCGTCTGGAGCGCCTGCTCGGAAGCAGGCATGGCCTGTTTGAGCGCGGCGGGCGTAATCAGCGGCTTGAAATCCAGAATGTTCAGATACTGTGTTGGCTTCATGAATCCTCTCCAAAATCGCCAGCCGCCTTTGGCCAGCCCTCCGCCGGGGTGAGCATTGTACGACCCGGCGGAGGGAAATAAAGTTTCAGGCCGGAACCGCGCCCATGCTGTTTCTCAGGCGGTGGGCGATTTTCCACACGTCGCCCGCCCCCAGCGTCACCAGCAGATCCCCCGGCGCGAGTGAGGTTTCGAGGTATTTCAGAATCTCTTCGATGCCAGGAATGTATTTCACATTGGGGTGGCCATAGCGGCGCAGGGCCTGGGCCACGAGGTCGCCATTGATGTTTTCAATGGGGGTTTCCCCCGCGCCGTAAACATCCATCACAATCACTTCATCGGCGTTGTAAAAACACCGGCCGTATTGCTCAAAAAAGTGTTTGGTGCGGGTGTAACGATGGGGCTGGAACAGGCTCACCACACGGCGCGAAGGCGTGCTGCGGGCCGCCTGCAGGGTGGCCTTGATTTCGGTGGGATGGTGCGCGTAGTCATCCACAATGGTGATGTCCGCCGAGGTTTTGCCCAGCACTTCAAACCGCCGCCTTGCCCCCCGAAAGTTCTCCAGCGCCTCTTTGATGGCCTTGCGCTGCACACCCAGTTCCAGCCCCACGGCAATGGCCGCCAGGGCGTTGGTAACATTGTGAATGCCGGGCACGGAAAGGGACACGTCAAAGGCAGGCTGCCCCTGGCGAATCACTGTAAAGCGGGTTTTGCCGTTTTGCACCTGAATGTTGGTGGCGGAAAAATCCGCCTCGCGGTTCAGGCCATAGGTGAGCACGCGGGAGCGCGCCAGGCGGCTGAGTTCCAGCACATAGGGGTCGTCCACGCACAACACCGAAAACCCGCCGGGGGCCAGATTGATGAGGAAGCGCTTGAACACTTCCACGATGGCCTTCAGGTCGCGGTAATAATCCATGTGGTCTTCTTCGATGTTGGTGATGACACCCACGTAACTGGGCAGGCGCAACAGGGAGCCGTCGGACTCATCGGCCTCGGCCACCACCCATTCGCTCTGGCCCATCTTGGCGTTGCTGCCAAAATAATCCACGTCGCCCCCCACCAGCACGGTGGGGTCCAGGCCGCCAAATTCCAGCACCAGCGACACCATGCTGGTGGTGGTGGTTTTGCCGTGGGTGCCGCTGACGGCGATGCCCCGGCCCTGCTGCATGAGGGCGGCGAGGATTTCGCTGCGGTGAAAAATGGGCAACCCCCGGCGGATGGCGCTTTTGACTTCGGGGTTGGTGAGGCTGATGGCGCTGGAAACCACCAGCGCACCGGCCTGGATGGTGTTGGCCTCGTGATGGCCTGAAAACACCTGGGCCCCCTGGCGTTCCAGAAGTTCTGTTTTGGGGGTGCGGGAAAGATCGCTGCCGCTCACCCGGCAGCCCTGCGCCAAAAGGGCCTGGGCCAGGCCGCTCATGCCCACGCCGCCGACGCCGACAAAGTGATAGGTGATGTCCTGCTGGAGTTTCATGAGGTCTACGGGGTCAGCGCCAAACTTATTATCCGAACCCGGTTTCCATTATTGACAGGTTCCTGGCACAAAAAACCTGTTTTTTTCATTCGGGCGGTGGTTCTGGCGGCTGGGGGGGCTTTTCTACCTCCAGTTCATATTTGAAGGGGCAGGAAAACAGCGAGGGGGCTTCTTCGGTGACCCCCCCCACATAAAGGGTGAGGGACGACGCAAAGCTGTACCACTGTAAATACCACTCACTCAGTCGGCGGCTGCGCCTGCCCGTGACCAGGATATTGCCCCATTGCAGCAGTGCCACGGGGCGGGGCGCCCCCCCCCCCCCCCGCCC
>CAYJOG010000523.1:0-2342 GCA_964371695.1 uncultured bacterium | reverse complement strand
TGCCCTGACAGGGTGTTGGGAGACACCCTGCTGAGCGCATGGTAAGATTTTTTCTGCATGTCAGTGGGTGTTGAGTTGGTTCCGTTGCTTCTGTTCCCCCTGGTTGGTGCAGCGACCACAAAACTCCTTGAAGGTAAAAGCCCCATGTCCCTGCGTGTTGAGATGAACCCGGAGGCCCTGGCCCAAATCAAGGCCGCCGTGAAGGAAGCCGCCCTGCGGCAGGAGGTGAGCGCCGCACTGCCGTTCACCGAAGAAAAAACCCTGCTGGTCACCCTGAAGCGGGCGGGCCTGACTGTGCAGAAAACCGGCGGCGTGCTGATAGGCCGCACCCGTGAAGGATTGTCGTTTTATCTGCGCCCCGTGGCGGGCGCGTGGCACGCCGTGTTCACCAAACCCGACGACAAAACTCAGGTGGCGGCCCTGCTGGAGAAACTCTCGAAAATCACCGGCGAGGCCCTGGCGCTCGTTCCGGCCAAAAACGGCGCGGCCACCTTTGCCACGCCTTTTCGGGACACGGGCCTGCTGGCCCAGGCGCTGTCGCGGCAGGGGGCCAGCCTGTGCCAGATGGACGAAGACACCTGGGAGACCACCATCGATCACGTCACCCTGCACTTCGAGCGCCAGCAGGACGGCGCGCTGCTTTTGTGCGTGGCCCCCGGCGAAGACCTGAACGCCGCCCTGAGCCGCCTGAAGGTGCTGGAAACGGACCACGGCGCGCTGGTGCAGCAACAGGTGCTGGCCCAGCTCAAACAACACCTTGCCCAGCCGGGGCCGTTTTCGGTTTTTTCAGAAGAAACCCTGGAAGACGGCACGGTGATGATCACCCTGAATGTGGAATAGCAGCAGGTTTCAGGAGTATTGAAAGCGGGAAATTCTGCCGTCCGCCCTCATTTTTTCGCCCCGGTTGCACCGGCTGGCCGGTTGGTTTATAGTGCCCCCAGGGCAAAGGCGCCCACACACCCGCGACGTGGCAGGAAATCACAGGAGGTGTGCGCGATGCGCCGAATACCCTTTTCTCTCTTTACCCTCGCGCTGTTGGGGCTGCCATTGGCGGCTCAAGCGGCGGAGCCTGCTCCCATCAACACCGGGGATACCGCATGGATGCTCATATCCAGCGCCCTGGTGCTCTTCATGATCCCCGGCCTGGCGTTCTTTTATGGCGGCATGGTGCGGGGCAAAAACGTGCTGTCCACGCTCATGCACAGCATGGCCGCCGCTGCGGTCATCTCGGTGCTGTGGATGGTGCTGGGTTTTTCACTGGCCTTTGCCCCGGACATTGGCGGCAAAGACGGTTTCGGCTGGGTGGGCGGCCTGGATTATCTGGGCCTGAAGGGCGTGTGGGGTGACCCCCATCCCTTCTACGCCGCCACCTATCCCTTCATCACCTTCATGGGCTTCCAGCTCATGTTTGCGGCCATCACACCGGCGCTGATCTCCGGCGCCATCGCCGAGCGCGTGAAGTTCAGCGGTTATCTGCTGTTCATCGTGCTGTGGAGCATTCTCATCTATGCGCCCGTGGCGCACTGGGTGTGGGCGCCCGACGGCTGGTTGTTCAAAAAAGGCGCGCTGGACTTCGCGGGCGGCACCGTGGTGCACATCCTGAGCGGTGCGGCGGCAGCGGCTTTTGCCCTGGTGCTTGGCCCCCGCAAGGGTTATCGCAAGGAACCCCTCACCCCCCACAACGTGCCTTTCACCGTGCTGGGCACTGGCCTCTTGTGGTTTGGCTGGTTCGGGTTTAACGCGGGCAGCGCCGGGCCGTGGAACGGCGCAGGCCCCCTGGCGGGTTTTGCGTTTGTCAACACCAACGCCGGCGCAGCGGCGGCGGCCTTCAGCTGGATGATCATGGAGTGGATCCGCAACGGCAAACCCACGGCTTTGGGTCTGGCGTCTGGCGCGGTGGCTGGTCTGGTGGCCATCACACCGGCGGCGGGTTTTGTCACCCCCATGAGCGCCATCGTAATTGGCCTCATTGGCGGCGCGGTGTGTCAGCTGGCGGTGTCCATCCGGGCCAAGACGGGCCTGGACGACAGCCTGGACGTGATTGGTGTTCACTTCATCGGCGGCACCACGGGCGCGATCCTCACGGGCGTGTTCGCCACCAAAACCATCTACCCCTTCTCGATTGTGGATGGTCAGCCCATCAACCTGGGTCTGGTAGACGGCAACCCCGGTCAGATCACCGTGCAGGTCATCGCGGTGCTGGCGGCGGCGACGTTCAGTTTTGTGGGCAGTCTGGTGCTGGCCAATGTGGTCAAGCTCATCACGGGCATCCGCCCCAGCGAAGAAGAAGAAGTGGAAGGCCTGGACATCAGCCAGCACGGCGAAAGCGCCTATACCCACTG
>CAYJOG010000522.1:355-2373 GCA_964371695.1 uncultured bacterium | reverse complement strand
GTCAGACGCTTGATGGTGTTCCTTGAGTCATTCGTCAACGATCTTTTTGACAACAAAGAAATACCAGATGGCAAACAGCGCCATCAGCATGACCAAGGAAATCGCCTTGAGCGCCTTGGGCAAAAGGGCAATGAGACCCATGGAAAAAAGGCGTAGGAAATGAAGGCTGTGGGGAGGAGGATTTTTGCGCCGAAGGTGCTCCAAAAAATTGTGCGGCTGACAACAATCCGAAAATGCAAAAGAGTAAATACCACAAACACCAGGAAGCTGATTCCGGTGAAGACGCGAATGTCTGTTTTCATTAACGCTGGGAACTTATAACCCCCTCAGCCCTTCTCCCACGGGGCCTGTTTGCCAAACAGGCCGCAGCCCGACGTGCCGTAGCACTTCTTGAACTTTTTGCCGCTGCCGCAGGGGCAGGCGTCGTTGGGTTTGGGTTTTTTCATGCCGCGCACGGTGACCGGCCCCGCCTCTGGCTCGCGGTTGGTGGTGACGTGGGAATAACGGGGTTCCGCCTCGATGGGGGCCATGGCCTGTTCTTCTTCGGCTTCTTCCTCGGTGACAAAATGCGGCATGGCCAGCAGCAGGCGTTGCAGGGCGTCTTTACGGATGCGCTCCAGCAGTTCGTCGAACATGCCCTTGGCTTCTTTTTGATACGCGATGATGGGTTGCTCCTGGCCGTAGCCCCGCAAAAAGATGCCCTCTTTCAGCGCGTCCATGGCGCTCAGGTGCTCCACCCACGCTTCGTCAATGCAGCGCAGGAAAACATATCGCTCCACCATCTGCATGTTCTCGTCGCCAAACAGGGCTTCTTTTTCTTCGTAGAGCTTCAGGAAGTGTTCCGATAGGTGCTCGGTGAGTTCGTCTGCCGATTTTTCGGCGAACCTGTCCGCCGACACGTCCTGTTCTGGAATGAACGGCAGAAACTCGCGGATTTCCACGGAAAGCCCTTCCAGATCCCAGTCATCGGGGTGGGTATCGGGCGGGCAGGTGTTGTGTACCATGCGCTGCAAAATGCCGCTCAGAGCGCGTTTGAGGCTTTCGCGCAGGGGCGCGCCCTCCAATATCTGCCGCCGCTCGGAATAGATTTTGCTGCGCTGCACGTTCATCACGTCGTCGAACTCCAGCAACTGCTTGCGTGAGCCAAAGTGCTGGGCCTCTACCTTTTTCTGGGCCGACTCGATGGACTTGCTCACCCAGGGGTGCTCGATCACCTCGTCTTCGGTCATGCCCAGGCGTTCCATCATGCCGCCCAGCTTGTCGCTGCCAAACAGCCGCATCAGGTCGTCGTCCAGCGCCACAAAAAACTTCGACAGGCCGGGGTCTCCCTGGCGTCCGCTGCGGCCCCGCAACTGGTTGTCTATGCGGCGGCTCTCGTGCCGCTCGGTGCCCACCACCGCCAGGCCCCCCGCTTCGATCACCACGTTGTGGTCTGCCGCGCAGGTCTGTTCAAACTGTTCGAGCAGGGTTGCCCACTCTTCGTCGCTGATTTCCTCGCGGGCCTTGCCCTGGCGCTCCAGTTCGTCCACCGCCATGAGCTTGGGGTTTCCCCCCAGCACGATGTCGGTGCCGCGCCCCGCCATGTTGGTGGCGATGGTGACCGAGCCGCTGCGGCCCGCCTGGGCCACGATGTGTGCTTCGCGCTCGTGAAACTTGGCGTTGAGCACGGTGTGGGGCACACCCTCGTGTTTGAGCAGGTCGCTGTAAAACTCGCTTTTTTCGATGCTCACGGTGCCAAACAGCACCGGCTGTTTTTTCTCGTACAGCTCTTTGACAAACGCCACCACGGCCTTGGCCTTGGCCCGCTGGTTTTTATACACCGCGTCGTGGCTGTCGTCGCGCACCATGGGTTTGTTGGTGGGCACCTGCACCACGTCGCAGCCATAGATTTTGCGGAACTCGTCTTCTTCGGTTTTGGCGGTGCCGGTCATGCCCGCGAGGCGGTGATACATGCGGAAATAGTTCTGGAACGTGACGGTGGCCAGGGTGAGGCTCTCACGCTGAATGTCCACCACCTC
>CAYJOG010000522.1:0-345 GCA_964371695.1 uncultured bacterium | reverse complement strand
GCCTGATGCAGACCATCGGAATATCGCCGCCCGAACATCAGCCGCCCGGTAAATTCGTCCACAATCACCACTTCGCCTTCGCGCACCACATAGTGAACGTCTTTTTTGAACAGCCCCCGCGCCCGCACGGCCTGGCTCGCGAGGTGCGCCAGCTCGGTGTGTTCGGCCCCATAAAGGTTGTCGATGCCCAGCCAGGTTTCCAGCTTGTGAATGCCCGATTCCAGCACCACGGCGGAGTGGTGTTTTTATTACACCATGATGTCTTATTCGCCCACGCGGTTGAGGAGTTCCGCCATGAGGTAAAAAAGCTCGGTGCTTTTATCGGCCTGACCGCTGCATATGAGC
>CAYJOG010000521.1:0-2375 GCA_964371695.1 uncultured bacterium | reverse complement strand
GTTTGGTGCTGTTTCTGGGCCAGTTCATCCAGCTTTTCCAGTTCGCGGCCCACGCGGCCCCGGAAGCTTTCATATTTCTGCGTCACGGCCTGATAAAGGCCCGACAACCGCCGCACCTCGGCTGACAGTGTGTCCAGCGTGGGGAACTGCGCCAGCATGTTCAGGTGGTTTTCCAGGTCTTTGCTGCGCACCTCCACGGCGATTTCGGCTTCTTCGATTTTCCGTTTCTCCCCTTGCAGGGCGTTCATCTGCGACTGCAACTGCGCCAGTTCACCCCGGCGGAACTCCATCCGTTCCCGGAGCTCCTCGTGGGCTTCGTGCAGGGCCAGTTTGCGTTTCAGGTCGCGGGTGTCCTGACGCAGGGCCTCGGCTTCATCCCGCAGGGTTTCTATTTCCCGCCCCAGTTCGTCAAACCGGGTCTGGGCCAGGGCGGCGCGGGCCAGGTTTTCTTCTACCGTTTTCAGGGCGGCGCGCCGCTCCGCCAGTGTGGCGTCCAGGCCCTCGGCTTCGCGCCGGGCCTCGCGGGCTTCTTCCATTTCGCTGAGTTGGGTGCTGGTCTGGGCCACCATGATCTGGCGGTTCTGCCGCTCGCTCATCACGGCGTCGCGTTCTTCCAGGCATTGCTGGGCCTGGGCCTTGACGCGGGAGACTTCTTCGTCGAGTCGCTGAATTTCCTCCAGCCGGATGCTCTCCAGATTCCGTTCGTTTTCCAGCCCCTGCAACTGGCGGGCCACTTCGCGGTCTACCTCGCGCAGGCGGTTGAGGCCCAGCATGCCCTCCAGCACGTCTTTGCGGCGCACACGGGGGTCGGTGATGAGCGCCAGTTCTTTTTGCGCCACATAAATACTGTGGCGGAACTCCTCGAACCCCAGCCCCAGCAGCGAGGCGATGGTGTCGGTGACGTTTTTTTCACCCACGGCGATTTCGCGGCCCTCTGTCTCGTGCAGCAGATAACACTCGCTGGGGCCTTCCAGGCGAAACCGCCGGTAAACCCGATAGGGCGTGCCGCTGATTTCAAAACTCACCTGGGTTTCAAAATAAGGGCAGCCCCAGCGCAGGAGCGATTTGGTCTGCCCGTCTCCCGCCGAGGGGGTGAGGCCAAACAGCGCGTAGCTGATGATTTCACCAAAGGTGCTCTTGCCGCTTTCGTTCAGTCCCAGCACGCCAATCACGCCGCTCGTGGGCAGGTCCTCCACCACCAGTTCGGCGAAGCGCTTGAAGTTCTTGGCGCGGACGGATTTAAGAATCACCGCCGAACTCCTTCACGCCGATTTCCAGCACGCGGGTGAGCAGGCGGGTGTGGACGCCCACCTTGCCGCCTTCTTTTTCTTTGGACTGTTCGATGAGGTCGTGCATGGTGCGCACAAACTCCATTTTGGGTTTGAGCACCGCCACGTCGGGGCCGGACTGGCTGTAGTCGTCGTCCACCAGAAACAGGTTGTTGTTCAGCACCGTGTCCAGGCAACGCTCGCGGGCCTTCTCCAGAAAATGCTCCAGGCGCATGTCGCGGAAATCCTTGAAACGCATTTCGCCCTGCAACTCCAGGCGCAGGATTTTTTCGTGGTCCAGGCCCTTCAGCAGCGGCTCCAGCATTTTGCGCGGGGTCTCCTGACCCAGGCCAAAAAGCACCTCGTGGCTGATCACCTCGCGGGTGGGAATCTCCACCAGCCGCGCGCTGGCCCCCATGGGAAAGGTCTCCACCACCGTGGCCGAGCGGGGATGGGGGCGTTCTTCTTTCAGGTAAAGATGCTCGATGGCGCCGGGGCACACACAGGGCAGGTCGTCCAGGCTGTAGGCGGCGGGGCGCAGGCCCTTGCCCAGCACCACCAGGCCATAACCCCGCTCCCGCAGGGCCATCAGCACCTCTTTGCGGCGGCGCACGTCTTCGGGGTGGGCCTGAAAAAAATGCTGGTAGATGTCGTGGCACAACAACGCGCCAAAACCGCGGCTGATGGCGGGCAGGCTTTTGGGGGACACGCCGTTACGCGCATTCACGCACACCATGGTCACCGGCCCGGCGGGGGTGTTGAAGTTGAGCGAGGGGCTTTCCTCCGGGTCCAGCACGTTCACATGATCAATGAACTTGAGCACACGCAGGGCGTTGCCCGCCTGGGTTTTTTCGTGGTCGCCCGGAATCAGCACCACCTGGGTGCGGGGGCTGAGGCGGGTGAGGCTATCCAGTTTGCCCACCACAAAAGAGAGGGTGTCGTTGCTGGGCGTGACTTCGTGAAACAGGTTGCCCGCCACCACAAAAAAATCCACCCGCTCGCGCACACCGGCTTCAATCACGTGAGAAAAGGCCCGGAAAAGGTCGTCGCGCCTGAGCGAGCGCACCTGGGGGCGGTGCTCCGGAAAAGAGTAATCCAGGTTCGCCT
>CAYJOG010000520.1:0-2382 GCA_964371695.1 uncultured bacterium | reverse complement strand
GGCGGTAGCCACAGTCCTGTTGCGGCGTGTCAAAATAGCGCCTGTCCGTGCCAGCGCCCCCGCCCAAAAAATCTGCTGCAAAAAAGTCCGTCAGCGCCGCCGTGGCCCGTGAACAGGGCCGCCCGGCTTTGTCTTGCCGGGTGACCCGGCAACAACACGCGCTCGGCAGCGCCCTGGTGTTTCTGGCCGGCTGGTTGTCGGGGATTCTCGGTCTGCCGTCCTATCTGGGGGGTGACGATTCGGGCGAGTTCATCACGTCCACTTTTTTTCTGGGGTTGCAGCACATGCCGGGTTATCCATGGCATCCGCTGTTGAACTGGCCCTTCAGCCGCATGGCGTTTGCCGAGCCGGGGTTTGGCGTGGCGCTGTCTTCCATGTTGTTGTTTCCCGCCACCGTGGCGCTGGCGTTTTTTGCGCTGGCCCCCAAAGAACGTTCGGCGCAAAAATGCCTGCTGGCCGCCGGGGCGGTGTTGTTGCTGCTGTGTGAGCGGCTTGTGTTTTATCAGGCTTACACCGATGTTTACGGCGGCCCTTTTTTGTTTTGTGGTTTGCTGGGTCTCTGGTGGTGGCGAGGGCAGGGGAAGAGTCCGTTGTTGTGGGTGTTTCTGGCGGCATTGGCGGGGGCGGCGCATCCGTCGGGTTTTGTGGCGGGGCTGGTGTTGGCGGGTGTGGTGGTGGGCCAGTCTTTCAAACAAAAAGCGCGCCTTGCCACCTTGTTGGGGGTGGCCCTGTGGATGGGTCTGCTGGTGTTGTCGCTGGAGTGGTATCTGCCGCTGCGCAGCGCCAGTGGCCTGTGGTTTTTGTGGTCTGACGCCACCTCGTGGCGGGATTACCTCACCTATAAAACCACCGGCCCCTCGCTGCAAACCCGCCTGCCCCAAACGGGGGCTGTTTTGGGCCATCTCTGGCTGGCCATTCGGGATTGGGGGGCCATGGGGGGGGTGCTGTTGCTGGGCGTGACGGCCCAGAAGTGGCAACCAGAAAAAAAGAAGCTGAAAACGTTGGGCCTGTTGGCCGCAGCGGGGGCCTATCTGTTGCTCATGGCGCTTCTGATCCGTCTGCCCGACACCCCCTTAGGCCTGCTCACCTACGCCCAATATTACGGCCCGGTGGCGGCGCTGGGTTTGGTGATGTGGCTGGCGTCGCGCCCGGCGCTGCCACTGGCCTGGGCCACGGTGGCCGTCATGGGTCTGTTTGCGGCGCAGGGGGTGTGGGCGATGTGGGGTTACCGTTCGGTAGACCGCGTACAGCAACGTCTGTTTGAACGCACCCTGTCGCCGTTGCCGTTTGAGAGCCTTTATCTTTCACACCTCACCAACGAACACTTTCTGCTGCTCTATGAACACGGCCTGAAACGCAACCGGCCAGACATCGAAATCAAAGACGTGCTGGGGCGAATCTGGGAAGGGGGCCGCCTGGAACCCCTGCGTCAGAGCCGGGGGGCCGAAGCGGTTTTTCTGGAGGTGGTGAGTGGTGTTCAGCGGCAGGTGGAGCGGCGTTTTGTGGCGTCGGGTCTGGACTGGTTTTCGCTTTCGCTCACCGCACGGCAAGGGCAGAGGGGCGCGTCCTCTCTGCTGCCGTTCCCAGAAGAATGGCGCAAACCCTGGGGGGCCTTGTGGTTGTTTCCACCACCGCCCTATAGCCTGCCGCCGCCCACCCGGCGGTTTCTGGAAAAAGGCCCCTGGCCACAGGCGCAGCAGTTCCAGCGTGATCACCTGGGCAAAGAGGCCCTGGCCCATTACTTCGGCAATCTGGCCGTTTTATCCACACAAAAAAAACACCGGGCTGTGCTGCAAAAGATGGCCCTGCGCCTGGGGTGGGACTCGCCGCTGGTGCTTTCGCTGCTGGGCCAGCTTTCGCTGAAAAACAGAAATGAGGACGACGCCCGCGAACGCCTGGAGCGGGCCTTGCGTCTGGACCCAGACGAACCTTCACACCGCATTGAACTGGCCAAGCTGGAGCTGCTTTCCGGCCATTACGAAGAGGCGGAAAACCTGCTTCAGGCCCGGCTCGCCCAAATCAGAAACCACCCCGGCGGTGGTGGGTTGTATGGTCTGGTTTTACTGAAACTGGCCGATGAGGCGGTGGCCCGGAAAGAGTTTGAACAGGCCCTGAAAATGTATGCCACAGCCCGGCCCCTGTTGCCCGAAACCCCGGAGTTTTATTACCGCACCGGCGAGGCGTGGTTTGGCGCGGGTGAGTTTCGCAAGGCCCGGCGGGCGCTGGACAAAGCCCTGATGCTGGCGGAAAAGCGGGAGAAAACCACTGGCCAGAAAATGGCGGAAACACTTAAATCTTCCGTGCTGGCGCGCCTCGGCCAGTCCGCAGCCAAGGTGGGCGACAACGAAACCGCTGCCCGTGCCTTTGAACAACTCCAGCCCC